>WQXV01000038.1 GCA_009781565.1 Actinomycetes bacterium | reverse complement strand
TTGAGCGAGAGACGCGACTGCGCAGTCTGCGCTCTTAGTGAGCGCTCCAGTGCATGTGACTGACGACAGTAGCGGGCCGTTCGCTGGAGCATCTCCTTCATATTGCCACCCAGGCGGGATTGGACCGCTATGCCACTGCATACCAACGCAAGCTCTTTTCCTTCATACTCGTCACGCAACAGGTCGAAGGACTGTTCGAATGAGTGCGAGATCATCATATGGGAATAGACCCCATGGAGCTCGCTTCCTATGGGATCAGGCAGATACTGGGATGCGCGATCGATCGCCTGTGGCAGCGAGAGGCCAGCACCCAAGGCTTGCGCGATCTGGTCGAGCGCATCGGGCAGCTGCTGGGCGAATAGACGAGCTCGTTGACGTTTGCGCGGATCGAACTTGTGCCACAAAGCGACCAAGCGCCTGCGATTCGTTGAGGGGATCGCTGATAGGACGCGCGTGATCAACGCAAAGAGCATGTGATCCAGACTACCTACTGAGCTATCCCTACCCAAGTCGAGCTGCTCCCGTTCAAAGTGCCGATTTGTGCTCAATGTCTTCCAGCCGCTCACCGCATGAATGATCTGAGCGACGAGCACACCAGTGCAAAGCACGCTCACCACACCCAAGGTGCTCAGGATCAACGTGTCTGAGCTTGCCATGTGAGCACCTCCCTGCGTGTCGCGATCCCCTTGATGGCCAGATCGTCGAGGAATAGTGGTCGGTGACAGAGCGTATTGCGACCCACAACCTCACCATTCTCAGAAAGCCCGGTCTGCTCGAAGCGGACGATCTCGACGAGCCGACACCCCGCTTCTTTGTCAGGAACGACCTCGCAGATAGAGGTGACGCGACGTGAACCGTCTGACAGACGTGATTGATGGATCACGATATCGAGCGCCGAGGCGATCTGAGCGGTTATCTGGTCGGTCCCCATCGATGAGTTGTAACTGACCATGGTCGTCAGACGCGAGATCAGCTCGAATGGTGAATTGGCATGTACGGTGGTAAGACTTCCGTCATGTCCGGTATTCATGGCTTGCAGCATTTCAAGCGCCTCGCCACCACGCACCTCACCGACCACGATACGGTCAGGTCGCATGCGCAGACTCGTGATCACCAGATCACGGATGGTTATCTCACCATAGCCCT
Source organism: Actinomycetes bacterium (assembly GCA_009781565.1). Taxonomy (GTDB): domain Bacteria; phylum Actinomycetota; class Coriobacteriia; order WRKU01; family WRKU01; genus WRDL01. The sequence goes on along the minus strand of WQXV01000038.1, from coordinate 7,225 downwards.
CGATGTTTTGGGCGCGCGCCTCCAAGCGTACGACATGGGGATGGGCATGGAATTTGAGCTCGGCCGAGTCTTCGATGGTGATGATACGCTCTCCGTGGCCGATTTCGAGTGAGAGCGCATTGAGCAACGTCGTCTTCCCGCTTCCCGTCCCACCGGTGACCGCGATATTGAGACGCAGGAGCACCATCCAACGCAGCAGTACGGAGATCCAATCAGGAAACGATCCGAGTCCTGCCAGCTCGCTGAGGGTATAGATCTTTGCGCGGAATTTTCGTACGGTCAAAGTCGGTCCGTCCAGCACGACTGGCGGGATGATCGCGTGCACACGATGTCCTTCCTTGAGGCGGGCATTGACGATCGGGGTCTGCTCGTCGATACGGCGGCCCAACGGTGAGATGATGCGGTCGATGACGCCACGCAGAGCTTCCTCATCGCCAAAGGTGCGATCTGAGGGAAAGAGATGGCCATCGCGTTCATAGAAGATCTTTTTCGGACCGTTGACCATGACCTCGGTGATCTCCTCGTCGCTGAGCAGATCGTCGATCGGACCGAAACCGAGCAGCGAGTTGATCATATCCTCGATGGCTTCAGCGTAACGATTCATCGGTATCTGGGGAACTGACCCACCAATCAGGATCTGCTGGAGATGGGCTTTGACTTGAGCACGCGCTTGCATACGATCTTTTGAGCATTCTGCTGCGATGGTCTCAGGTGAGATCCGTTCGTAAAGCAGGTCACAGAGCTGGGTACGTGTCTTGCGATCCATACTCTTCATCGCGCGAAGACCTTTTGGAACCATCCACGCCGCGATATCTGTGCGTCGAACTCTCGAGTACCATGCAGCGCGAGGCCGGTCATGACCGAGATGCGCTCAGCAAGGACCGAGAGCGGAGCGGCTATGGCATCGAACTCCTCAAGTACCCGTATCGGTTGTCCCGCATCCATCGATGCACACGCGTCTGTGGGAAAGGGTGGAAGTGTGATGACCGAGCTTGCCTGCAACTTCGACTCGATATCGTGCAGAGATACCCCGCGTTTGCTGTATCTCGTGACCACGACAAGGACTTTCGCAGCGGCGACATGCAGCTCCTCGAAATAACTGAGTAGGGATGCAGTCGCCAAGACACCGGGCAGCGTATGGTCACACGTCACCACGATACAGTTACACGATTCCAGGAGGTTGGATTGGAAGAGCGACCAAAAACCTCCCGTGTTGATTACGGTCGCCTCATAACAATTGCGACAACTGCGTACGGTAGCGGTCGCCTTTGACGCCAGCATATCGGAGTAAAGAGGAGTGGCATCGAAGCGTAGAAGATCGAGATGCCGCGCGACATAGTGAGCCAGACCATGCAAAGCCGCTTTGTCCATGCTCGGCAGCTCTGCGATCGTCTCCAGATCGATCACATCACTCTTGTGGAAGAGTAGGCCCAGATCGCTGAACTGGATGTCAGCATCAAGTAAGAGGGTCTCCTTATGGGCGCGCGATAAAGTTGCTGCGATAAGCGAGGATAGATACGATTTGCCCGATCCCCCTCGAGCGCTGGCGACCGCGATCGCGGCTCCGCTCTCGTACTCATCACTTGCCGAGGATTGAGTTGCAAGCGGACGGAAGAGGCTGGATTTGACGACTTTGGTGAGCAAGGTATCGAGATCATCTTGCGAACAACTCTCATAGACTGCGCTGCATGCACCCGCAAGCATCGCACGTTGCGTGATATCCTCATCGCTCTTCGCGATAACGACCACTGCTTGAAGCCCTGGATGCAGTTTTTTGAGCGCATCGACAAGATTCAATGACGAGATATCGCTGATCACTGAATCGACGAGCGCGATGATTGAGGTCGCTTCGGGCAATGAGGATACATAGGTGATGCATTCGGTTCCACTCCGAAAGCAGTACGTCGCTCGCGCATGGTCACACCCATGCACGAAGGGACGCGCGCAGCTGCGCTCGATGGCTGATGACACGATGAGCAGCACATCGACCATACACTAGCCCTCGTATGCTTGACCACTATAGGTCAGATAGACCTTACCGATGGTCGCAGCAGTCACCACTTGCTGGGCAAGCTCACCTTCGACGCATACGGTGATCCATCGAATGTCTTGTGCTGCTCCCGCACCGAGCAGCCCGGTCGTCGTAGCAGCTTCTTCACCGCTATCCTCAGTGCTTAGCGCAAGCACGACCACATCACGGGCAAGGACCTCCATCGTACCGGTAGTGTTGGGACACAGAAGGTCGACCCGCATACCGACTCGAACCGCTCCACCAAGCGCGCGGATCGGATCGGTCGGGATGGTGACCGCTTGCATGCCGATCGGGACACTTTCGAGTATGGAAGCCGCCTCATCGATTCGCCCGACTCGCAGAGGCTCACCGGCTAAGATGATACTGTTGGCGCTATGCCCGATGACCTTGTTGGATTCGGATCGCAGGTAAGGGTCTTCAGGAAGCAAGATCGAAGGCCAGTTCTGAGAGGCGATCGATCCTTCTACCACTTTCTCTCCCGCATAGATCGTTTTGGTAGCTACCAATACCTCGGCAGTTGATCCTCCAAATCGATTGAGCAACTGAGCCTTGGCCCTCTCGGATGCAGTCGCGGTCTGATGCAGAAAGAGCGCCAAGGATACTGCTGCGACGATACCGCACACACCACTGACCACCGTCCGTGTTCTCTGTTTCATGCGAGCTCCTTACCCTTTTGCTTGGCTTGCATTGCCTCCAGTCTCGCACCTGATGACCAAGCTGGTCATTAAGCCTTGGTATGCTCAGCATTAACACAGCGCTGTAGTACCATACAACTGAGCAATAAAGCTATGAGGAAGCTGGGATCGATGGATGTGCATAACGGTGAGGACTCTGTCACTTCGATCGAGTATCAAAGCACAGTAGGCCCCCTCTACCTCTTTGCTACCGCTCAAGGTATCTGTGGACTAGCGTTTGAAAAGGGTGTGGACAAGAAGACGCTCCGATTCGAATGTGGCCGAAGCAGCGCAGATCCTGATCGCGCACTCGCTCATCTCGATGAAGCCACACGACAGCTCGACGAGTATTTCGCGGGAGACCGTACGGACTTTGACTGTGATCTCGATATCATCACCGGCACACCTTTCCAAAAACAGGTATGGCAGGCTCTGCGAACGATCCCCTATGGGCAGACTCGCTCCTATGGCCAGATCGCCGATGCGATCGGCAAGCCTAAGGCTGCCCGCGCAGTGGGAGGAGCGAACAACAAGAACCCCATCGCGATCATCATCCCCTGTCACCGCGTCATCGGCGCATCCGGCGATCTGGTGGGCTTCGGTGGTGGGCTTGAGTTGAAACGCCAACTTCTCGAGCTTGAAGGCAGACATTAAAGACCAAGATACCGGCTGTTACACCGGTATCTCTCTCTCAGTCTGTCTTTCAGTAGAGCATCGCTCAAGACGCACCCAAAAATCTAGTAACCGACGATCGGTGTCTCCTTCACATAGATCGTGACGGTCGAGCCCGGTCTGACGGCGGTGCCAGCTTCTGGATCGGTCGAAGTGACCTGTCCATCGGCTCCGGTCGGGTTGAGCGTTCCCACCAATCCAAGTTCGGCAAGATTGCGCTGGGCATCCATCGAGTTCCAACCGACATAGTTCGGGATCGTCACCGTGGGATCGGGGGTCGGACCCGACGAGACCACCAATGCGACATTGGTTCCCGGAGTGACCTGCACTCCAGCAGCTGGTGATGAGCTGAGCACCGATCCGGCTGCTGCCCAATCCGAGGGAGAGGTGGTGCTCGAGAACGTCAATCCCACATTGGTGAGCAGCTTTTGGGCGGCATCCTCAGATAGTCCCACCACATCGGGCACGACGATATCAGCTGCCGGTCCACTCGATATCCTGATGGTGACCTGAGCATCCTTATGGGAGCGCGTTCCCCCAGCAGGAGATTGCTCGGCAACAATACCGGCAGCGAATTGATTGGTGACCATGTACTCGGAAGCCACCACGAAACCGGCAGCCTGCAGCTCGGCAGTCGCGTCCTCTGCGGTCTTACCGATCACTTTGGGTACGTCGGCACGGACCTTTGAGGGATCGATGACCACATCGAGGTTGACCTTCGAGCCCTTTGCCACCTCTTCACCTGCTTCAGGCTTCGATGCGATCACGGCACCGGGGGTGCTGATCTCGGCGGTGGCTTCTTTGTCGGAGATGGTGCCGACGACCAGACCGACCTCGTCGAGAGCGGCGACCGCCTGTTCCTCGGTCATCCCGACCACATCAGGCACCTCGACCTTCTCGCGCGCGAACAGGTCCATACCACCCAGCATGAAGAATCCCAAAAGCGCCAGGGTCATGACCGCAAGTGCTGCGGCGACATAGGCCCACGGCTTTGCCTTGCCTGACTTCTTGTCCATATTGACATAGGTCGATTGATTGGGGAGTTGATCGATGACATAGCCCGCCGGTACGGTCGAGCTGGCCTCATACATGACCTGCGCGTTGAGCCCTGCCTGACGAACATCAGCAAGCGCCGATGCCTCATCGAGCCCGGTGACCATAGGTAGAGCTGCAATCGCACGCGGTCCCATCGGTTCTCCACTGGAGACCAACACGAGAGCGTCGGTTCCCGCGATCGCGTTGGTTCCCGGAGCGGGACGCGTCGCCGTCACGGTCCCCTTCTTATTGAGGGGATGATAATCATAGACGACCTGAGCTTGCAGCGAGGTCTTCGAAATCTCCTCAAGCGCCGCCCCTTGGCTTTTCCCGATGATGTCGGGCATCGTCACAAATGAGGTCGAGCGCACCGGCTCGCCGGTCGAGACGATCAAGACCACGCGAGATCCTTGCGGCACCGTCGTCGCACTATAACCCATCGTATCTTTAGACATCACGCACTCCTTATCCGAATCGATACGCAGTTTCACTCTGATGCTATTGTATCGTGAAAAAGGCGCCGCAATCGCGACGCCCTCTTTACAACAGCGAATGCTCGAGTATTCGCACTACATCATGCCCATACCACCCATATCAGGCATGCCACCCATACCACCGCCACCTTCGACGGGGATATCGGTCACCGTCGCCTCGGTGATCAGGATGAGGCTTGCGATGCTTGCCGCATTTTGCAGGGCAGAGCGTACCACTTTGACCGGGTCGATGATGCCCATTTTGAGCATGTCGCCATACTCGCCGGTCGCAGCATTGAGACCCTCGCCTGCTTTGAGGCCCTTGGCCTTCTCGACGACGACGGAACCCTCGAAGCCCGCGTTGCTGGCAATGGTGCGCATGGGAGCAGCCAGCGCGCGACGTACGATGTCGACACCGACCTTCTCATCGTCATTGAGATCCTTGATCTTATCAAGCGCATCGAGCGCGTCAAGAAGTGCGACGCCACCACCGGCGACGATGCCCTCATCGACTGCAGCACGCGTTGCCTGGAGCGCATCTTCGACGCGCAGTTTCTTCTCTTTGAGCTCGACCTCGGTCGCAGCACCGACCTTGATGACGGCGACACCACCGGCAAGCTTAGCCACGCGCTCGGAAAGTTTCTCGATATCGAAATCACTATCGGAGTTGTCGATCTCACCCTTGATCTGCTTGACACGCGCATCGATTGCCGTCTTGTCTCCGGCTCCGTCGATGATGGTCGTCGAATCCTTGGTGACCTTGACGGTTTTTGCGCGGCCCAGACTGGTGAGCTCGGCGCTCTCCAGAGTAAGACCCATATCAGCGGTGATGACCTGTCCGCCGGTCACGATCGCGATATCTTCGAGCTGGCGCTTGCGACGATCGCCGAATCCTGGTGCTTTGACCGCCACGACGGTGAAGGTCCCCCGCAGTTTGTTGAGCAGCAGGGTCGCCAGAGCCTCGCCTTCCAGATCCTCTGAGATGATGAGGAGTTGCTTACCGGTCTGCATGACCTTTTCCAACAGAGGGAGCAGCTCTTGGATCGAGCTGATCTTTGAGTCGGTGATCAGGATATAGGGATCGCTTAGCACCGCTTCCATGCGATCGGGATCGGTGACCATATAGGGCGAGAGATAGCCTTTGTCGAACTGCATACCCTCGACCGTGTCGATCTCGATGCCGAACGTCTGGCTCTCCTCGACGGTGATGACACCATCCTTGCCCACGATATCCATCGCCTCGGCGATCTTCTCTCCGATCGCCTCATCGCCTGCCGAGATCGTACCGACATGGGCGATATCAGCCTTGCCACCGACCTCTTTGCTCTGTGCTTTGATCGCCTCGACGACGGCGTCGACACCTTTTTCGATGCCACGGCGCAGCGCAAGCGGATTGGCTCCGGCTGAGACGTTGCGCAGTCCCTCGGTCGCGATGACCTCGGCGAGCAGCGTAGCGGTCGTGGTACCATCGCCTGCCACATCATTGGTCTTGATCGCGACTTCTTTGACCAACTGAGCACCCATATCCTCGATCGGGTCTTCCAGATCGATCTCACGCGCGATGGTCACTCCATCGTTGGTGATGGCGGGTGCACCGAACTTCTTCTCCAACACGACATAGCGACCTTTCGGTCCCAACGTCACTTTTACTGCATCGGCGAGCTTGGAGACACCGGTCGCAAGACCGTGTCGCGCGCTCTCATCAAAGGTTATTTCTTTCGCCATGTGTCCTTGACCTCCTCGGCATCGTAGATGGCATAGATATCATCGGCGCGAAGGATCACATAATCCTCACCGTCAAGTTTTACCTCGGTACCACCGAACTTCGAATAGATGACGTTGTCACCGACTTCGATCCCCATCGGAATGGGCGTGCCGTCGTCACGAAGGCGTCCCTCACCTACGGCGAGCACGGTGCCACGCTGCGGTTTTTCTTTTGCAGTATCAGCAATGATAAGACCACTGCGAGTCGTCGTTTCAGCCTCTGCCTGCTTGACGATCAGGCGATCGCCTATGGGCCTCAGGTTGTTCATACTTCCTCCTTTGTCACATCTTATCGTGCGCTTTGCAAATCTTGCGCCTATCTATAGTAGCGTATATCTCAAAAACCGATGACGTTGTTCGAGCGAATCTTCATATATTCTCTTATCTGCGATCCAGATATGAGTGTTTCGTTGTCAAGTCTGCCCGAGGAAATGAGGCGAACCGACAGCGACACGCCAGTCTACTGACTCCAGTCGACCACCTCAAGACCGTCAACGCGTGAGAAATGCTTGACATTATTCGTCACCAGGATGAGATCGCTCACAAGTGCTTGAGCAGCGATCAGACTGTCCATC
>WQXV01000037.1 GCA_009781565.1 Actinomycetes bacterium | reverse complement strand
TGGTGATGCGCTCGAACGCGGTGGCTGCCTCTTCAAGACGTGCGTCACTGAAATCAAGGGGACTGCGATAGTGGGTCTGCAACATGAACAGACGGATGACCGGTACCGGATAGCGCTCCAACACATCCTTGAGCAGCGTGAAGTTGCCCAGCGACTTACTCATCTTCTCGTTGTTGATCTGGAGCATACCTCCATGCATCCAGTAGTTGGCGAAGGGCTTTCCGGTCGCCGCCTCGCTTTGCGCGATCTCGTTCTCGTGGTGAGGAAAGACCAGATCGACCCCACCACCATGGATGTCGAAGGGCAATCCCAGCTCGGCTTCGCTCATCGCCGAGCATTCGATATGCCAGCCAGGACGGCCCAAACCCCAGGGGCTTTCCCAAGAGGGCTCGCCTGCCTTGGCTGCTTTCCATAAAGCGAAGTCGAGCGGATCGCGTTTGCGCTCATCGACCTCGATACGCGTTCCGCTGCGCACCTCTTCGATATCGCGCCCTGAGAGCTTACCGTACGCAGGAAAGCTCCGTACCGAGAAATAAACATCGCCGTCGACCACATAGGCATGACCTGAGGCGATCAGTCGCTCGACCAGGTCGATCATCTCGTCGATCGTCTCAGTCGCACGCGGGCGGATCGTGGGGTCCAGTACCCCTGCCTGGTGCATGCCATCGATGAACGCCTCGGTGTATTCAGCTGCCACCTCTTCGGTGCTGCGCCCCTCCTCGAGCGAACGCGCGATGATCTTATCATCGACATCGGTCACATTCTGAACGAAGGTGACTTCGTTGCCGCGCCACATCAGATAGCGCCTGATGGTGTCGAAGCTGATGAAGGTACGTGCATTGCCGATATGGATATGGTTATAGACGGTCGGACCGCACGTATAGATCGATACCTTGCCCTCCTCGCGGGGAACGAACTCCTCTTTGCGGCGGCTCAGTGTGTTATATATCTTCACCATGGGCTCCTTGCACTCCACTGGGTCGGGTATCTTCGAGTTGGGTGACCTTGCTTTCCAGCTCTTCAACACGAGCTGCCACAAAACGGATCATGTCGAATACCGGGTCCGGTAGATCTTCGTGACGGTCTTGCGCAGCATGTTCCTCGCTGTCGGTGCGCGCGCCATCACGCACGACGATCTTTCCCGGTACTCCTACCACGGTGCAGTTGGGAGGTACCTCATAGATCACGACCGCACCCGCACCCACTTTCGAGTTATCGCCGACTTTGATATCGCCGAGCACACTGGCCCCGACCCCCACGGTCACTCCATCACCCAGATCGGGATGGCGTTTGCCGACCTGTTTGCCGGTACCGCCTAAGGTGACCCCTTGGAACAATGTCACATCATCGCCGATGACCGAGGTCTCGCCGATGACGACTCCCATACCGTGGTCGATGAAGAAGCGACGTCCGATACTGGCCCCGGGATGGATCTCGATCCCGGTCAGGAACCGTGCACACTGCGAACCCCAACGCGCGAAGGTGCACAGCCCCGCCTTCTCGAGGCGATGGTTGATCCGATGCATCCACAGCGCATGAAGACCAGGATAGTTGAGCAGCACGTTGAGCGCGCTTGAGCTGCATGCAGCCGGATCGCGCTCTTTGATCGTGGCGATATCTTCGCGGATTCTCTCTAGCACGCAATCGGCTCCGGTCCCCGACGCTCCAACAGAACGACTGCCTGAGAGGCGATACCCTCGCCGCGTCCGGTAAACCCCAGATGCTCGGTGGTGGTCGCCTTGACTCCGACACTGTCGCTATCGATTCCCAGGATCGCTGCGATATTGGCACGCATCTGATCACGATAGGGAGAAAGCTTGGGCTCTTGGGTGATGATCACACAATCGAGATCGACGATCTGCCAGTTGCGTTCCCAGACGAGCTTGGCCACAGAAGCCAGCAGCTCACCCGAGTCAGCATCTTTGTAGTGTGGATCGGTATCGGGAAAGTGCTCGCCGATATCACCTGCGCGCATCGCGCTCAAGATCGCATCGGCGATCGCGTGCAACAACACATCGGCATCGCTATGCCCGGCAAGTCCGTGCTTATAGGGGATGGTGACGCCTCCGATTATCAGATCGCGCCCCTCGACGAGCGCATGCACGTCGTAACCTAGTCCAATACGCATCAATACCTCCGTATGATCCTCGCTGTGCGCAACGTAGCTGCCTGATCAAGCACGAGCCAGCAATGCCGCCTCGACGAACGCGACATCTTCTGGACACGTTACCTTGATATTATCACGAGGACCAAGATGCATCACGACGCGTTTGCCGTAAGCTTCGACCAGTGACGAGTCATCGGTGACCTCAAGGGAGTGATCCATCGCATACTTATAGGCATCAAGAAGCGTACCCAGAGTAAAGATCTGAGGAGTCTGGACCGCCCAATACTGTGAGCGGTCAGGTGTCTCGATCACACGGGTGCCCTCGACTCGTTTGAGGGTATCGCTGCTGGGGTGCCCTACCACGACACCATCGGCAGCCTCATCGCTCTTGTATGCATTGAGTGCATCCTGCATCATGGTTGCGGTGGCGAGTGGACGGGCACCATCATGGATCACGATGACGGTATCACGGAACTCCATGTCGGGGTTTTTCTCGGTCTCATCGACCTCACTGATCGCGCACATGCCGGCAAGTACTGATTCTGCGCGCGTCTCCCCGCCTCCCACAAAGGACAGAGGTGTGTCACTTGAGACTGCAGTCAGTATTGCCGAGGAGTACTCCTCGACGCGGTCAGGGTCACAGACGACGATGACCTCGTCCATTTCGTTGATATCACATAGTGCCTGGGTCGACCATGCGACCACCGGTTTTCCAGCGATCTCGAGCAGCTGTTTGCCTTCGGGAAGGCCCATACGGCTCCCGCTGCCTCCGGCTGCTATAATGCCGATGATGCGCATGGCAGTCTAGCCGCTCGCCTCGTCTCGACCTGCGCTGGGATAGCGCTGATCGGGCAGACGCGAGACGATCGTCTCATCATCGCTGAAGGTGACCTTCTCGATCTCTCCCGGTTTTGCCTTGCGTAAGAACTTGAAGGAGAGCTCATCTTTGTCGGTCGCATCCACCTTGATGATGCTATCGGCCTTGAACTCGCCCGCCAGGATATGCTCACTGATGCCGTCTTCGATGAAACGCTGGATAGCGCGACGAAGCGGACGTGCCCCCGCCGCCTCATCATCGGCCTGCTCGACCAAGAAGTCGCGCGCCGCATCGGTCAGCTCGATCTTGAGGTCGTGGGTGGCAAGCCTTTGCTGTGTATCGGCGACCAGTAGATCGACGATCAATGCCAACTGCTCCTTGGTCAACGTATCGAATACCACGATCTCATCGATCCGGTTGAGCAGCTCTGGTCTGAACAGGTCCTTGAGTTCATTGGTGACGTTCTCACGCATCAGCTCGGGATCGATCCCCTCCTGCGCGGTCGAGAAACCCACACCCAGCGAGCGTTTTGCAATCTTGCGCGCCCCGACGTTGCTGGTCATGATCACGATGGTGTTGCGAAAATCGACCTTGCGCCCCTGCGCATCGGTCAGACGACCCTCTTCAAGGATCTGGAGCAATACGTTGAATACGTCAGGGTGCGCTTTCTCGATCTCGTCGAAGAGTATCACGCTGTAGGGGTGACGGCGGATCTGTTCGGTCAACTGCCCACCTTCGTCAAAACCGATGTAGCCGGGAGGAGAGCCGATCAGACGTGAAACGGTGTGCTTTTCCATGTACTCGGACATGTCCAGTGCCACCAAGGCGTTCTGGTTGCCAAAGACGACCTCTGCCAGTGCTTTGGCCAGCTCGGTCTTGCCGACCCCGGACGGTCCGAGGAATATGAACGAGCCTGCTGGACGCAGCGGATCTTTGAGGCCTGCGCGTGCGCGACGTATGGCGCGCGAGACCACTTCGATACCCTTATCCTGGCCGATCACACGCTTGTGTAGCTCGTCTTCCATGTTGAGCAGCTTGGCCGACTCCTCCTCGGAAAGCTCTGCGACCGGGATACCGGTCCACACACTTAGGACCTCGGCGATCTCTTGGGGACTGACGATGATCTCGATCTCATCGCGCTTGGTCTTCCACTCATCGAAGAGATCGCGACGCTTGCTGGCCAGCTCACGCTCTTTCTCGCGCAGTTTGGAGGCGACCTCGTATTTGCGGTCTGCGATCGCAGCTTCCTTATCGGTCACGATAGCTTTGATCTCCTCGTCGACCTCGCGGATGTGATCGGGAATGGTGGCGTGCAGGATCCGCATCTTCGCACCCGCCTCATCCATCAGATCGATCGCTTTATCGGGCATGAACCGGTCGGAGATGTAGCGGTCGGCCAGGGTCGCAGCCGTGATCAGCGCCTCATCAGAGAAGTTGACCAGATGGAACGACTCATATTTTTCTCGAAGGCCCTGCAGGATACGCACGGTCTCATCCAGAGACGGTTCAGGTACCATGATGGGCTGGAAGCGACGCTCGAGCGCGCTGTCCTTCTCGATATATTTGCGATACTCACCGATGGTGGTCGCACCGATCACGCGGACCTCGCCGCGTGCCAACGCCGGTTTGAGGATGTTGGCGGCATCCATCGAACCCTCGGCGCTGCCGGCGCCGACCATAGTATGGAGCTCGTCGATGAAGAGCATCACATCATTTCTTTTCCTGACCTCATCGAGCACGCGCCGGATGCGCTCCTCGAACTCGCCACGGTATTTCGCACCGGCGACGAGCCCCGCCAGATCAAGCGTGTAGAGCTGTATATCGGAGAGTGTCTCTGGTACCAATCCCGCCGCGATCAGTTGGGCGATACCTTCGACGATCGCGGTCTTTCCGACTCCGGGCTCACCGATGAGCACCGGATTGTTCTTGGTGCGACGCGACAGGATCTGCACGACGCGGTCGATCTGAGCGGTGCGTCCAATGACCGGATCGAGCTGCCCATCAAGGGCTGCACGGGTCAGATTCGTGCCGAACTCGTCAAGCATCGACATCTTCGCGCTCCGACGTGCACCCAGACCTCCGCCACCGGCGCGCGCCATCGTCAGCATCTGTACGATGCCGGCACGTACTGATTCAAGATCGATTCCCAGAGCGGTCAGCACTTGAGCACCTTTGGATTGATTCAGACGAATAAGACCGAGCAAGATATGCTCGGTGCCGATGTATTCATGTCCGAACTGGGTCGCCTCACGGAAAGCGAACTCGAGCACGATCTTCGCATTCTGGGAGAAGGGAAGCTCGGCAGGAACGTTGGCCTGCTCGTTCTCCTCCCCGAACATCTCGCGGATCTTGGCACGCAACCCATCGACGGTCATACCGATGTTGGTGAGCACCTCGCTGGCGACCCCTTCAGGTTCGCGGATCAGCCCGAGCAAGATATGCTCGGTACCCACATAGGGGCTATGCATGAGCTTTGCTTCTTCTTGCGCGTAAGCCATGCTATGGCGCGCATGCGCAGTAAATCTATCAAACATATTGTCACCCTTCGCTTTTATTGTTACGTATCAGTATAACGAGGCGCCTGTGTGCGTGCATCTGCACGCATACTCATTCATAAAATGAATAGATGGTAAGACTCCAGATTACCCTGACGTGAAAAGAGCCCGATGCAAGAGAGATGCTTGGTCAGCTGAGCCCGAAGAAGCGTCGTGCGTTGGTAAGGGTGATATCTGCCATCTCACCTTCAGACATGTCATGGGCCTGAGCCAGCGCATTGACGATGTAGCGCACCCGTGCGGGTTCGTTCTTCTTGCCCCGATGGGGCTCGGGCGAGAGGAACGGAGAGTCGGTCTCACTGAGGAGCCGGTCAAGCGGAATACGCGCAGCCGCATCGCGCACCTCGGCCGCCTTCTTGAACGTGATCGGTCCGGCAAAACTGACATAACAGCCCAGATCCAGGAACGGTTGCGCCACCTCGTACTCAAGCCCGAAACAGTGCAGGATCGCTCCTTGAGCGGGCACACCCTGTTCGGTCAGGATACGCAGTCCATCCCCATGGGCTTCGCGTAGGTGGATACACACCGGCAGGTCCAGTTCGTGTGCCAGTTGGAGCTGTTGGGCATAGATATCGCGCTGCACGTCACGCGGGCTGTGATCATAGTGGTAGTCAAGGCCGATCTCGCCGAGGCCGACGACACGTGGATCTTGTGCGAACCGGCGGATATCATCCATCGCCTGCTCATCGGTCCGTGCCGCATCGTGGGGATGGGTCCCCACGATGATATGGGTCTCAGGAGCATGCGGTCCAGCCGCTTCTCTCCACGACTCGAGTCCTTCGAAGGTACGCTCAGGCGCCTCAAGCACATTGACGACCGTGCAGAGCAACCCGACTCCAGCCTCACCGGCATTTCTCAGCGCACTGATGGGATCCTCGAGCATGTCGAGGTGGGCATGAGTATCAACGATCATGTTACTTGTCCTCGACGATCCGCGGGAACAGGGGATCGCCCTTGGTGACGACATTGCCGACGGGCAACTGCCCCCACGAGGTCGCCTCACGCAGGTCGTCGACCGCTTCGATATCGCCCAGAGAGAGCCGCTTGAACACCTCGGCACTCGTCGTCGGCATGAATGGTGCGTTGAACAGTGCCACGATCCGTACCGCTTCAAGCGCGTTATATAGCACCGCGCGCATCCGCGGTATCGTCTCCTCGTCGTTGGCAAGCGCCCACGGAGCCGACTCCTCCAGATAGCGATTCGTCTCCTTGACCAGCTCCCAGATCGCGTCAAGGGCACCGCTGTAGTTGAGTTTGCTCAGACGGTCCTCGACACAGTCGGGCAAGGTCGCCGCGATCTCTTTGAGCCGTGCACCCTCATCCTCGTCATCGTGCACGGTGGGATCGGGCACCTCACCATCACAGTATTTGCCGACCATGTTGAACAGACGTGAGCATAGGTTGCCCCAGTCATTGGCAAGATCGCCATTGTAGCGCTGCACCATCGACTCCATCGAGATGTTACCATCCGAGCCGAAGACCACATCGCGCAGCAGGTAGTAGCGAAAACCATCGACACCGAAGCGTTCGACCAGCTCGGCTGGAGTCTGCGCGTTGCCTTTGGACTTGCTCATCTTCTCGCCTTTAGTCAACAGAAATCCATGTGCGAAGATACACTCAGGCAGGGCGAGTCCAGCAGCAAGGAGCATAGCCGGCCAGATCACACAGTGAAAGCGGATGATGTCCTTGCCCACGAAGTGATACTGGGCAGGCCAGCGCAGCGCGAACTCATCGGCGCGTGCCGGATCGCCATACCCGATAGCGGTGATGTAGTTTGACAGGGCATCGAACCAGACATAGATGGTATGGGACTCATCCCAGGGTAGCGGGATGCCCCACTTGACGTTCGAGCGTGAGATCGACACGTCATGCACGCCGCCTTCCAGAAACGACATGACCTCGTTGTAGCGCGTCTCCGGACCGATCCGGCTCGGGTCGTCCCTATACCACTCGATCAGAGCATCTTGGTATTTTGAGAGCTTGAAGAAGTAGTTCTCCTCTTCGATGTATTTGAGGGGGCGGTTACAATCCGGACAGATCCGCTCGCCATCCTCATTGGCAGGCTCAAGGTCGCTTTCAGCCCAATAGGCTTCATCGGGCACACAGTACCAACCCTGGTAGGTACCGGCATAGATGTCGCCTTGATCGTAGAGCTTCTGCACCAATTCCTGCACACCGCGCATGTGCTCATCATCGGTCGTGCGGATGAACTGGTCGTTGGCTATGTCGAGCATCTTCCAGGTGTCTTGGAAATCAACGACAAGCTTATCGACCCACTGCTGGGGTGACATTTCGGCAGCCGCTGCCGCTTCCTCGACCTTTTGACCATGCTCGTCCAAGCCGGTCAAAAACCACACATCGAAGCCGGTCATGCGCCGGTACCGCGCCAGGGTGTCTGCGGCGACCGTCGTATAGGCGGTCCCGATATGCGGCACGCTGTTCACATAATAGATCGGTGTGGTCAGGTAGAACGACTGCTTGCTCATGTACTATCCTCCATACTTGTCGACATGCACGCGCGCGACTTTCTCCCGCTGGGCAAGAGCGATCACGAGCACGATCTCGCCTTTTATACTATCACGCGCGCTGAACTGGGCTGCTAGCTGCGGTAACTGGTCGCGCACGACCTCCTCATGCATCTTCGTCAGCTCACGCACTACAGCCGCGCGTCGCTCTCCTAGCACCTCGGCACATGCGTCCAGCGTCTTGACCAGTCTCTGGGGCGATTCATAGAACACCAGCGTGGCATCGAGTGTTGCCAGAGTCTGCAGCACATCGCGCAGCGCCTTTGCCTTACGCGGAAGAAAACCACCGAAGTAGAAGGTATCGCTGGGTAGTCCCGATGCGACGAGCGCAGCGATCACCGCACTCGGTCCAGGGATTACCCGAACAAACGATGAGTAATGTGTATCAGGATTCGGAATTGGGAGCGATTTTTCCTCAGCCTCGGAAATATCGCTACGCCGAGCCTTGGTCTCGGCTTCGCTTACGAGCGAGCTAATGTGCTCCGCACATGGATCTCGCTCTATTTCCTCGAAGGCGTCGGAAGAAATCCTCCCAACCTCC
>WQXV01000036.1 GCA_009781565.1 Actinomycetes bacterium | reverse complement strand
GATGCTCGACTCGGTCATCGACTATCTACCCAGTCCGCTCGATGTACCACCGATCAAGGGAATCGATGTCAAGACCGGCGCCGAGGTCGAGCGCAAGAGCGATCCGAAAGAGCCGTTCGCAGCACTGGCATTCAAAGTGATGACCGATGAGCATGTCGGTCGTCTCACGTATTTCAGAGTCTATTCCGGCACCTTGGACAAGGGGAGCTATGTGCTCAACTCGACCAAGGATGTCAAAGAGAGAGTCGGACGCCTGCTTCAGATGCATGCCAACGCGCGCGAAGATGTCCAATCCTGCAGTGCCGGAGATATCGTGGCAGCGGTCGGGCTCAAGAACACCACGACCGGTGATACTCTATGTGATGAGAAAGCTCCGGTCATCCTCGAGTCGATGGTCTTTCCCGATCCGGTCATCGATATCGCGATCGAGCCCAAGACCAAGGCCGAGCAGGAAAAGCTCGCCGTGGCCCTGGCTCGTCTGGCCGAGGAGGATCCGACATTCCGCGTGCACACCGACCAAGAGACCGGTCAGACCATCATCGCCGGTATGGGAGAGCTGCACCTCGAGATCATCGTCGATCGTCTCCTGCGTGAGTTCAAGGTAGAAGCGAACATCGGAAAACCGCAGGTCGCGTACCGTGAGACCGCAGGCGGCCGGGTCGACAAGGTCGATATGAAATTCGCGCGTCAAAGTGGTGGTCGCGGTCAGTACGGACACGTTATCATCAACTTGATCCCGCAAGAGCCCGGAGCCGGCTACGAGTTCGAAAGCCAGATCGTGGGAGGCGCGATACCCAAAGAGTTCATCAATCCGATCGATCGTGGAATACAGGAGGCACTGCAATCCGGTGTGCTCGCAGGTTTTCCGACGGTCGATGTCAAAGTCGAGCTGATCGACGGATCGTTCCATGAGGTCGACTCATCCGAGATCGCGTTCAAGATCGCGGGTTCGATGGCGGTCAAAGAGGCGCTCAAGCGCTCCAACCCCGTCCTTCTCGAGCCCATCATGGACGTCGAGGTCGTCACACCTGAGGACTACCTGGGTGATGTGATGGGAGATCTCAGCTCACGCCGCGGGCATATCGCGGGTACCGAGGATCGTAGTGGCGTCAAAGTGGTCACTGCCCAAGTTCCCCTTTCAGAGATGTTTGGCTACTCGACCGACCTGCGATCCAAAACGCAGGGGCGTGCGGTCTACACCATGCATTTTGGCGCCTATAGACCAGTTCCGAAATCTGTCGCGGAAGAGATCGCGGCAAAAATGGGTATAACGAGCTTATAGCTTAAGGAGTAGATTGTGGCAGCAAACCAAAAGATCAGAATACGCTTGCAGGGATACGACCATGAGGTCGTCGATCTGAGCGCGAAAAAGATCGTGGACACCGCACTGAAGACCGGCGCTCATGTGACCGGGCCTGTGCCGCTTCCCACCTCACGCAATCTGTACTGCGTCATCCGGGGACCGCACGTGAACAAGGACAGTCGCGAGCAGTTCGAGATCCGCACGCACAAGCGCCTGATCGATATAACCAAGCTGGGGGACAAGACGGCCGATTCACTGCGCCGCCTCGACCTTCCTGCTGGAGTGGAGATCGACATCAAGGCCTAGTGCCTGGTGTCGAAACATTTGGAAGTGGTCCGCTGAGGACGGTGCGACGAGCGCATCGAGGGACTTACGACCACGGAGAGAGGAAATATGGCTCAACTATTAGGAAGAAAGATAGGGATGACCCAGGTCTGGAGCGATGAGGGAGACCTCATTCCGGTCACCGTCATCGAGGCCGGACCGTGTGTGATCACGCAGGTCAAGACGGTCGAGTCTGATGGCTATGATGCGGTCCAGATCGGTTTTGCGCCACTGGCTGACGCCAAAGTCAACAAGCCGATGAAGGGTCACTTCGATAAAGCAGGTACCGATGCGTTCGCACATCTGGCTGAGATACGCCTCGATGAGCCGACCGAGCTTGCCTGCGGTGATGCCCTGACCGTTTCCGATCTTGCCGAGGCAAAGCAGGTCAATGTCTCCGGTGTCAGCAAAGGAAAAGGGTTTGCCGGCGTCATCAAACGTCACAACTTCAGCGGTGGACGCGCCACGCATGGTTCGCACTTCCATCGCGCACCCGGATCGGTCGGTCAGGCAGCAACACCTGCCAAGGTCTTCAAAGGCCAGAAGATGCCCGGCCGCATGGGAAATGATACGGTCACTGTCCGAAATCTTGATGTGGTCCGCATCGATGCCGACCAGAACCTGCTGCTCGTCAAGGGCGCAGTGCCTGGTGGCAAAGGTGCGCTTTTGACCATCAAGGCATAAGGGCAGGAGGAGAAACGATGATTAGTTTGAAAACATTCGATAAGGCAGGTAAGAAGAAAGCCGCGACCAAGGCCAATCCTGAGATCTTCGGGATCGAGCCCAACGTCTATGCGATGCATACGGTGGTACGCAGCCAACTTGCCGCCCTTCGCAAGGGGACCCATTCGACCAAGACACGCGCGATGGTGCGTGGCGGTGGCGCAAAGCCGTGGCGTCAGAAGGGGACCGGTCGTGCGCGTCAAGGTACGATCCGTGCTCCTCAATGGTCAGGCGGCGGTGTGGTCTTCGGACCCAGCCCGCGCAGCTACGCGTTCAAGGTTCCCAACAAGGTCATCAAGCTCGCCATGCGCAGTGCGCTCTCGGCAAAAGTTGCCGACGAGCAACTGATTGTGGTCGATTCGTTCGATTTTGCCGAGCCTTCGACCAAGGCCGGTGCGGCGATGCTCAAGGATCTGGACCTTTACGGACAGAAGCTCACCGTGGTCGACGGTAAAGAGGACGACAACGCCTATCTGAGCCTGCGCAACATCGAGCGTTGCCGTGTGATATTCGCCTTCGAGATCAACACCTATGATCTGATCGATAACAAGGTTCTGGTACTGTGCAGCGAAGCCGTGCAGTTCATCGAGGAGGTGCTGGGATAGTGAGAGATCCTCGACAAATAATCATCCGTCCCATCGTGTCGGAGAAATCGGTCGACGCGATAGAGGAGAACAACGTCTATACCTTCGAGGTCGCCAAAGATGCGACCAAACCGCAGATCGCACGTGCGGTCGAAGAGATCTTCGACGTGAAGGTCATCAAAGTCAACACGATGAACGTGTCGGGAAAACCGCGCCGCGTTCGCTATGCATTGGGTAAGACGAAGAACTGGAAGAAAGCGCTTGTGACCCTTGCCGAGGGTGACAAGATCGATATCTTCCCGGCCGCATAAGGAGAGGTTACGCATGGCTGTCAAGAAATACAAACCCACTTCTCCCGGTCGTCGGGGTATGAGTGTATCGGACTTTTCCGATATCACCTCCACGACGCCTGAGAAGTCCTTGCTCGAGCCGCTCCCCAAGAAGGGCGGACGCAACAATCGCGGGCGTATCACGGTGCGTCACCAAGGTGGCGGACACAAGCGTCGCTATCGCGTCATCGATTTCAAGCGCAACAAAGACGGGGTACCGGCACGTGTCGCGTCGATCGAGTACGATCCCAACCGCAACGCGCGTATCGCGCTTTTGCACTACGCCGATGGCGAGAAGCGCTATATACTGGCGCCCAAGGGTCTCGAGGTCGGACAGACCATCACCTCCGGTGAGGGAAGCGATATCAAGCCGGGTTGTGCGCTCAAGCTCAAAGACATCCCGGTCGGTACCGTCATCCACGCAGTCGAGCTCGAACCCGGTCGTGGAGCTGCGCTCGCGCGCAGTGCGGGGACTTCGGTCCAGCTGATGGGTAAAGAGGGCAAATATGCCATCTTGCGTATGCCCAGCTCCGAGATGCGCCGTGTGCTCATCGAGTGCCGTGCCACCATCGGTGAGGTCGGCAATGCCGATCACTCCAACATAAACTGGGGTAAAGCCGGTCGTATGCGCCACAAGGGCGTGCGTCCCACCGTTCGTGGTACCGTCATGAATCCGGTCGATCACCCCCATGGTGGTGGTGAAGGAAAGAACAAATCAGCGGGACGTCACCCGGTCACCCCGTGGGGTGTGCCGACCAAGGGTCATCGCACCCGTCAGAAGAACAAATCGACCGATCGTCTGATCATCAGACGGCGCAAGAAATAGACGAGGAGGAGCCAGCAGTGAGCAGAAGTTTAAAAAAGGGACCATTTGTCGAGCCTCGTCTCTTAAGCCGTATCCAAGAGATGAACGAAGAAGGCCGCAAAGACGTCATCAAGACCTGGTCGCGTGCCTCGACCATCTTTCCTGAGATGGTCGGTCACACCATTGCGGTACACGACGGTCGTAAACATGTCCCGATCTATATCACCGAGTCGATGGTAGGACACAAGCTGGGCGAGTTCGCTCCCACGCGTACCTATCGTGGCCATAACAAGTAGGAAAGGTAGCGCTTAGATGGAAGCCAAAGCAGTTGCTCGTTTTCAACGCGTTGCACCGCGCAAAGCACGCCTTGTCGCCGATCTCATCCGTGGCAAGTCGGTGGCTGAAGCTCGTCAGATCCTTCAGTTCTCTGATCGCGCTGCCGCCGAGATCGTGCTCAAAGCGCTCAACAGTGCTGTCGCAAATGCCGAGTACACCACTCAGACACAGGCAGAAGACCTGCATGTCTTAGAGATCTATGTCGATGATGGCCCGACGCTCAAGAGGATCCGTCCTCGTGCCCAGGGTCGCGCGTTTCGTATTCGTAAGCGTACCAGCCACATTACCGTGGTTGTCGGAACCAAGGAGTAGGTATGGGTCAAAAAGTCTGTCCTATCGGCTTTCGCCTGGGTATCACCGAACCGCATCGCAGTGTGTGGTTCGGCGGTAAGGATTATGCGGCGACGCTGGCAAACGACATCCAACTGCGCGAGTTCTTGAGCACTCGTCTTGAGCGTGCAGCGGTCTCAAAGATCTTTATCGAGCGTAAGGGTGAGAAGGCCTATATCAACATCCATACCGCTCGTCCCGGCATTGTGATCGGTAAAGGTGGCGCCGAGATCGACATCCTGCGCAAAGAGATCGCCGATATCACCGGTGGGCCGGTCGATGTCAAGATCACCGAGATCGTCCGTCCCGAGCTGGACGCGACACTGGTCGCCCAATCGATCGCCGATCAGCTGGTCGGTCGTGTGGCGTTCCGTCGCGCGATGCGCAAAGCGGTCACGACTGCGATGAAGAGCGGTGCACTGGGCATCCGTGTGCAGTGTGCCGGTCGTCTGGGTGGTGCCGAGATGTCACGTCGCGAATGGTATCGTGAGGGCAGGGTCCCTCTGCATACGCTGCGTGCCTGTATCGATTACGGAACCGCCCGCGCACAGACGGCGATGGGCATTATCGGAGTGAAAGTTTGGATATACCACGGTGAGGTGCTGCCTGGGCAGCCACCGCTCACCCCTGCGCTCGAAGGCGTTCGCGCCCCGCGCAGTGGGAACCGTCGGAGTAATAGAGGCGGGAGGTCGTAAAAACAATGTTGATGCCAAAGCGTGTTAAGCACCGTAAGGTGCAGCGTGGCTCCATGAAAGGACGCGCGAAGGGTGGCACCGAGGTGAACTTCGGCGAGTATGGTCTCCAAGCCCAAGAGAAGGCCTGGATCACCAACCGCCAGATCGAGGCTGCCCGTGTTGCGATGACCCGCCACATGAAACGTGGCGGTCAGGTCTGGATCAATATCTTTCCCGACAAACCCGTGACACAAAAACCTGCCGAGACCCGTATGGGTTCCGGTAAGGGTAACCCCGAGAAATGGGTCGCGGTCGTCAAACCTGGTCGCGTCATGTTCGAGGTTGCCGGGGTCGACGAGAGCGTTGCCAAAGAGGCATTACGTCTCGCCTCCCACAAGTTGCCCATCAAGACCAAGTTCATCAAGCGTGAGAAGCCGCTGCCTGAAGGATTCGTGGTCAAGGACTCGTATCGAGGAGAGGCGGCACTGACCGCCGGTCTGCTTGAAGAGAGTCCGGCAGAGGTCGAGCTCATCGATGAGCATGACAGTGACAGTTCCGAGAATTCAGATAAGGAGGCGTAGCAGATGAAAGCAAAGGAAATACATGCATTGGGCGATCAAGATCTCTCTAAAGAGCTGGCCAATGCACGCGAAGAGCTTTTCAACTTGCGCTTCCGTCTTGCGACCGGTCAGGTAGATGACACGTCCAAGATCAGTCAGGTGAAGAAAACGATCGCGCGTCTGTTGACCGAGATCCGCATGCGAGAGATCGCTGCCGCACGCGCAGCCTCGCCCGAGGAGGTAAGCGTCCATGGCTAAGAGTGATGAGAGAAACAATCGCAAGACCTACACCGGTGTCGTCATCAGTGACTCGGGTGATAAGTCGATCGTGATCCGGGTCGATGCGCGCAAGCAGCACCCTCTCTATGGAAAGATGATCACCACCTCGACTAAGCTTCATGTTCATGATGAGAACAATGAGGCCGGGGTGGGAGATACGGTGACGGTCATGGCGACCCGCCCGCTCTCGAAGATGAAGCGGTGGCGCCTGATCGATATCATCGAGAAGGCAAAGTAGGGGGTAGACGATGATTCAGGCAGAAACCAGACTCAAGGTCGCCGACAACAGCGGTGCGCGCAAGCTCGCCGTGATCAAGGTGCTTGGCGGCTCGAAGCGCCGCTACGCCCGTGTCGGTGATGTCATCGTGTGCTCGGTAAAGGAAGCGACACCGAACGCCGCGATCAAGAAGGGCGAGATCGTCCAAGCGGTCGTCGTGCGCTGTGTCAAAGAGGTCCGTCGCAGCGATGGCAGCTATATCAAGTTCGATGACAATGCAGCGGTCGTGATCGACCCTGCGACCGGAGCTCCTCGTGGGACCCGTATTTTTGGACCGGTGGCCCGTGAGTTGCGCGACAAGAAATACATGAAGATCGTCTCGTTGGCTCCCGAAGTACTGTAGGAAAGAGAAGAGTAATGGCCAAATTTAGAATCAAAAAGGGCGATCGCGTAGTAGTGATCGCCGGTAAAGATAAGGGAAAGCGCTCCCGTGTGCTGCGCGCCTATCCTCAGAGCGAGCGCGTGGTCTGCGAGCAGGTCGCCGTCGCGAAAAAGGCGATGCGTCCCACCCAGGACAATCCTCAAGGTGGGTTTCAAGAGCGCGAGCAACCGATACATGTCAGCAATGTCATGCTCGAGTGCCCCAACTGCCACAAGCCAACGCGTGTGCAGATCAAGCGCATCGATGGAAACCGCGTCCGCAGCTGCAAAGCCTGCGGTAAAGATATTGATTAGAAGGGATAAGCAATGGCCCCTCGGCTAAAAGAAAAGTATATGAGCGAGGTTGCTCCCAAGATCTCTGAAGAGCTTGGGCTGGACAATGTCATGCAGATCCCTCGCCTTGAGAAGATCGTCGTCAACATGGGTGTCGGCGAGGCGGCAGCTGATTCCAAACAGATGGATGGCGCGATCGAGGATCTGCGAACCATCACCGGTCAGCAGCCCACGATCACCAAAGCACGCAAATCCATCGCGGGATTCAAGATCCGCGCCGGAATGCCCATCGGAGCGAAAGTCACGCTGCGAGGAGACCGCATGTGGGAGTTCTTCGATCGGCTTCTCTCGACCGCGATACCGCGGATCCGCGACTTCCGTGGTCTACCGCTGTCCAGTTTCGACGGACGTGGTAACTACAGCTTGGGACTGACCGAGCAGCTGATATTCCCTGAAGTCGACTATGACAAGATCGATCGGACGCGCGGCATGGATGTCACCATCGTGACCAGTGCCAACGACGATCTAGGTGCACGCGCCCTTCTTGCGGGATTCGGTTTCCCGTTCAAGGATAACTAGGAAAGGTTGATGAGGTAGATCTATGGCGAAGAAATCACTCATAGCGAAAGCAAAACGCGAGCCGAAGTACTCGACGCGTGCCTACAGCCGTTGTACGAAGTGCGGACGTCCGCGTTCGGTCTATCGTCAGTTCGGCGTGTGCCGGATCTGTCTGCGCGAGATGGCCAACCGCGGCGAACTTCCCGGTGTCCATAAAGCCAGCTGGTAAGCGAACGCTGCGCGCGACCGCGATAATGATCCGATGATGAATGGTTCGAGGAAGAGAAAGTAACTAGAGGAGTACACCACTATGTCAATGAATGATCCAATAGCCGATATGCTCACCCGCATTCGCAATGCGAATAGAGCTGCGCTTCCGGAGTGTGCGATGCCGACCAGTAAGAAACTTGAGGCGATCGCGAAGATCCTGCTCGAAGAGGGCTATATCACCGATTGGCGTGTCGAGAAGGCCAGTCCGGTCGACCAGCTGATCATCACCCTCAAATATGGGGATAAGCGTGAGCGCGTCATCACCGGTATCGACCGTATCTCCAAACCGGGGCTTCGTCGCTACGTCAAAGCTGACGAGATCCCGCGTGTCCTCGGTGGTCTTGGTATTGCGATCATCTCGACTTCAAAAGGCATCATGAGCGATCACGATGCCCGCGATATTGGAGTGGGCGGCGAAGTGCTTGCCCACGTGTGGTAGGAAAGGAATCCAGAGGCGATGTCACGTATTGGAAAAATGCCTATTCCCGTCCCTTCAGGTGTCGAGGTAACCGTCGAGGGATCGAAAGTATCGGTGAAGGGGCCAAAGGGCGAACTCTCCCAGGAGATCTCTCCTTTGATCAGTGTTACCCAAGAAGGCGATGAGATCATCGTCGCCCGCTCAGATGACGAGCGCGAGTCACGTAGCCAGCATGG
>WQXV01000035.1 GCA_009781565.1 Actinomycetes bacterium | reverse complement strand
GAGGCGCACAGGCAAAAGAAGAAGACGTCGCGCGCCCTGCCCTCCTTGACCGCTAGCGTTGTCGCCTTCGCGTTGATCGTCGAGGCGTTGGCGCTGTTTACCAGGCGATCGGCGATAAAGGAGAGGACGGCCGGTATCAGCAGGAGGGTACCAACGACCGCACCCATGTTGAAGTTGAACTGACCGGCAACCTGTTTGTAGATATCGGTGGCCAGTACATTGAAACTACCTCCGATCACCTTGGGCGCCCCGAAGTCGGTAAACGCCAGCGTGAAGCAGACGAAGAACACGTTGAGGACGGTGTATTTGATCTCGGGCAACGTGATACGGAAGAGCTTTTTGAGCGGGGTCACCCCCATCGAATCTGCTGCTTCATAGAGACGCCCATCGGCGTATTCGAGCGCGACCAAGAACATGAGGAACGCCTGGGGAAAAGTGAAGATGATCTCGGAGAGTATGATGCCGAGCCGCCCGTAGAGCTCGAAGGGGAACAGTCCGGCCCGCGTCAGTATACCTTGCTTCCCGAAGAGATAGACAAGACCGAGCGCGTGGATCACCGTGGGGATGAAGATAGGTATCATCGCCATGTATTTGAAGAAACCTTTTCCTATGATGTTGGTTCGGCATAGCGCATAGGCATAGAGAAAACCGATCACCACACTGACCAGGGTGGACCACAGCGAGATGTCGATGGTGTTGATGACCGAGGCACTCAGTGAGGGGGTATTGAAGTACTTGATATAGTTCTCAAGACCGACGAACTGGCCAAGCTTGTCGACGAAAGCCTTCGAGAAGAGTGAGAAGAGCGGCAAGA
Source organism: Actinomycetes bacterium (assembly GCA_009781565.1). GTDB lineage: Bacteria > Actinomycetota > Coriobacteriia > WRKU01 > WRKU01 > WRDL01. The sequence goes on along the minus strand of WQXV01000035.1, from coordinate 7,998 downwards.
TGAGCACCACGGTAAAGAACACCAAGAAGAGTGCGAGGATGAGGAACTGCCAGAATCGAAATCCCGAAAACCATCGCCTGAGTCTCTCGCGCAACACTTAGACCGCCATGTCCGCGTACTTGATGAGGTTCTCTTGGGGCATGCTCAAAAAGACGGTGCCGTTCTCCGTCAAGTTCAGCTCGGAAGCCTTCTCGGAGGCGACATCGAGGCATATCTCGGACTTGTCCGGCAAAAGACTATGGATACGGGTCAACGCCCCTTTGAATTCGAGCGATTTGATCTGGGCGATGAAGTCGGAGGCGGTAGTATCGGATGCCAGTACGACATTCTCGGGACGTATAGCGCAGGTCTGATCAGCATCACGATAGAAATTCATGGTGCCGATGAAATTTGCGACGAAGGGAGTTGCGGGATGGTTATAGATCTCTTTGGGAGTGCCGATCTGTTCGACGACCGCCTCGTTCATGACGATGATGCGATCGGCCATGGTCAACGCCTCCTCCTGATCATGGGTGACCATGATGGTGGTGATCCCCAGGTCTTTTTGGATGGTCCTGATATCACCTCGCAGTTTCTGGCGCACTTTGGCATCAAGTGCCGAGAGGGGTTCGTCAAGCAGGAGGAATGCCGGGGACAGCGCGATGGCGCGTGCCAGCGCCGTTCGCTGTTGCATACCACCTGAGAGCTGGCGCGGATATTTGTTCTTTGCTTCCATCAGACCTACCAGCTTGAGCGCATCCTGTGCTTTGATGTGCATCTGGATCTTGGACAGGCCCTTCTTTTGCTGAAGCCCGAATAAGACGTTGCCGATCACGGTCATATTGGGAAAGAGCGCGTAGGACTGGAAGACGATGCCATAGTTGCGCTTCGAGGCAGGCAGGTACGTGGCATCCTTGCCATCGATGTAGACTTTGCCGCTGTTGGCACTGTCGAGTCCTGCGATGATTCGCAACAGGGTGGTCTTGCCACAACCGGAAGGACCGAGGATACAGACCAGTTCGCCCTTGTGTATCTCGGCAGAGATGTTGTTGAGCGCGACCTGTTTGTCGAACTTCTTGACGATATTCTTGATCTCGACGAATGACATCGTGGTTTCTCCTTTTTTACGAGAGTTGGCGCGTCCGAGATTCGGATGCGCCAACTCCCCGTCTATGTGCCGCAGCGGTTATTCCGGTGCAGATTTTTCATCAAACAGCGCGGTCCACTTGTCCAGGATCGTCTCGCGGTTTGAGGCCACCCATGCCAGATCGTTGTCGATCAGCTGATCGACCGGATCGGTATCGAACCCGTCATAGGTCCCTCCTTTTCCGTTGGCAAGGATGGGGTAGTTGGCTTTGTAAAGCGCCATGGCTTCATCGGAGATGGCCCAATCAAGAAACGTCTTCGATGCTGGTTGGATGTTGTCTTTGCGCATCAGCGCGTTCGCCTCAAGATCCCAGCCTGAGCCCTCTTTTGGAAAGACGACTACGACCGGTGCACCGTCGTTGATCTGCTTGATCCCGGCATAGCCGAAGCTGACTCCGACCACGGTCTCGCCGGCACCAGCCATCTTGGCCGGCTTCGATCCGGAGTGGACGTATTGATCGATATTGTTGTGCAACTTGGTAAGAAACTCCCAGCCATCATCGGTCGTCTTGTCGTTGAGCTGTAGAAGCCCGGTGACCGTGAGAAGTCCAGTTCCAGAAGAAGACGGATTTGACATGACGATATGCCCCTGGAGCTCGGGGCGGAGGAGGTCGTCGTATCCCTGGATATCATCGACGGTCAGACCGAGCTTCTCGAGCTCGACGGTATTGATGGTAAAAGCGGTCTCCCACACATCGATGCCGACCCAGGTCGGGACCGACTTGTCGGATTTGAACTGAGGGAGAATGTTCTCGATGCCGGCAGGCGCATACGGCTCGAGCATGTTGTTCTCATCCAGTACCAACAGTGACGAGGCGGCAGTGCCCCATACCACATCTGCCTGGGGGTTGGACTTCTCGGCAAGGAGCTTTGCGGTGATGACTCCGGTCGACTCACGTACGATATTGACCTTGATGTCAGGGTAGCGCGCATTGAACACGCCGAGGTACTCTTCGACCTGCTCGTCTTCAAGCGCGGTATAGACCGTGATGGTACCGGTCGTTGCCGGGTCGACGCTTTCGTCTTTGGTGGGTGTTGTTTCTGTGACGATAGTCGCATCATCAGAGTCGCTGCATCCTATCACGAATACGGCCAACGATGTCACCATCAGTAGAGCCAAACAAATCAATAGAACGCGTTTCATAGGAACCTCCGTTGTATCCTATTCGAGCGCACGCCCGAAATCTACACGAGCATTCTACTGAAACGGCATACGAATAATGTCAACGCGAAGTTAATGTTTTGTTAAGCAGAATTTACAACTAGAAGTGAGTTTCCTGCAAAAGTAATGTGGTGTTACATCAGCCTTATTAGCAAGGCTCCTCAAAGAACAAGCGCAGGTAACGATCTAGCGCTTCAGTTTCACGTAGGTCACATCAGGACTCTTGAGATAGTCGATAACCTCGATATCGATCTTTCCAAACTCAGCCATACGTTCCTCGAAGTTCTCGGTCGAGTAGAACAGGTCGAGCGCTTTCTGCATCGCTTCATCCCAAGGACCATCAGGTCCATCGTAGTACCCACCATCGCGTAGGATTCCGAGCATGTATTCCTGATGCTCTCCGGTCAGATCGACCAAGTTGCCCTCTTTGGTGCGATAGAACAGGATGCGGACCACCTTAAGGATACGACGTAGCTCGACGATGGGATCGGGATTCTCATCGACACGGATATCGATGAAGCGGTCGTTATAGCCTCCGTAACCGCCGCCTTCCTTAGCGATGTAGAGCGCTGCCGCCTGCATACCGCGCGCGTCGCCTCCAGCTTCCTGCGCTGCCATCAGTGCCATGGTCAAGCGCTCGGCAAGATCGCCCTCGACGGTTGAGAACGCCTCGGCCATCGCCTCGACGGTCTTCTCACCTTTGAGGATGTTTCCCTGACACGCGAAATTCTCGCCCGCGATGCCACCTGCCCAGTACAGGCACTCGTCCCCGGTAAAGGTAGCCGTGCGTCCCTGGGTATCGACGATGCCGAACTGGCGATGCATGAAACCCTCGTCCTCTGAGATCAGGATCTCTTTGACTTCTTCGGGGGATTTGCCCTCGTCGAGCAGCTCGAGTCCCCGGGGACCGAACGAGGTGTTGGCCCAGGCTTGCGTAGCCACCGCACCGGTCGACGCCCTGACCCAAGGCACGGCAGAGCCGACACAGGGAAACTTGGATTGGACCGCCACGCCGATCTCTCCGGTTTCAGGGTCACGCCCCACAATCGAGTAGGTCGCAATACAGCGGGTACCAGTAGCAGGATTCTTGATCATGATCGATCCTCTCGGCTCGAGATATGCAACGGTTCTATTCTAAGCGAAAGATGAGGTTACTTATTGCTTGAGTTTGGGATCGAGCGCGTCGCGCAGACCGTCGCCTAGGAAGTTGAGCGCCAGCACGACGATGAATATCATCAGGCCGGGTAGCAGCGAGACATAGGGAGCGTTGCGGATGTATTTCTGCCCTTCAGAGAGCATGAGCCCCCACTCGGCAGTCGGTGGTTGCGCTCCCAGACCGAGAAACGACAGTCCGGATGCCATGACGATCATCCAACCCACATCGAGCGTGGCAGCCACGATGATCGGGGAGAGCACGTTGGGTAGGATGTGTTTGAAGATGATGCGCGCGTTGCTGGCGCCCAAGGCGATCTCGGCTTGGACGAACTCCTGCTCACGCAGACTCAAAACCGAGCCGCGTACGATACGCGCATAGTACGGAATTCCCACGATAGCGATCGCGATCATCGCGTTGGTCAAGCCCGGACCCAGTGCGGTGATGATCGATATAGCGAGCAAGATATAGGGAAAGGCCATCAAGATGTTGAGTCCGAAGTTGGTCAGCGTATCGATAGGTCCCTTATAGAATCCGGCGAACAGTCCGATCAGCACCCCGAAGACGAGTGCGGCAGCTACCGCTCCCACTCCGATGGCGACCGAAATCCGGCCACCCCAGATCAGGCGCGATAAGATGTCGCGACCGGCTTGGTCGGTACCCAGCAGATGACCGGGTGTGCCGATGGGCTGGAGACGATTGGACAGGTCCATCTCGTTGGGCGCATACGGAGCGATGACCGGAGCCAGTATTGCCACCCCGATGACCGCGATCAGGATGATCGCGCTGATCACCGCCAGCTTATCGCGCAACAGGCGCTTGAACGCGTCTTGCCACAGAGAGCGCGACTCGATCTCATCGGCCGGATCGGTATAGGTCACCGCATCCGGAGACTGGATCGGCGCGAGATGACGCGGGTTATCGACTTCAGGCAGTGGCATCAGCTGTCCTCATATTTGATACGCGGATCGAGCAACCCATAGAGCAGGTCGACGATCAGGTTTACCACCACATACATAGCCGCCACGATCAGCACCGTTCCCTGTACCAGCGGAAAGTCGCGATACAGGATCCCGTTGACCATCAGCTGACCCAGACCGGGCCAGTTAAAGACCACCTCCAACAGGATCTGGCCGCTCAAGAGGTAGCCGAACTGCGAGCCGACCACGGTCACGACCGGGATCAGCGCGTTGCGCAACGCGTGGTTATATGAGATGTTGCGCCACGAGACACCCTTGGCACGCGCGGTCCGGATGTAGTCTTGCCTGATGACCTCGAGCATGCTCGACCTAGTCATACGTGCGATCGTAGCCATAGCCCCGACCGCCAACGCGATCGAGGGCAGCACCAGGTGCCAAGCTGTATCCTGCCAACCACTCACGCCAGGCGCGTTGATACCCGAGGCGGGAAACCAGCCCAGGCGTATCGAGAAGATGAACTGTAACAGCAATCCGAACCAGAAGACCGGCAGGCAAAAGCCGATCAGCGAGAGCGTCATCATGATGCGGTCAGCCAGCGAGTACTGTTTGGTCGCGCTGATCACACCGGTGATGACTCCGAAGACCGTAGCCAGGATCATCGAGGCGATCGACAGTATCAACGTCGCTGCCAGCCGCTCCATGATCAGGTCAGTGACCGGCTTCTTGAAGTGCAGGGAGTTGCCCAGATCGCCACGCATCACATTACCGATCCAGTTCAGGTACTGCTGCCAGATCGGTAGATGCAGACCCAACTCACGGCGATAGGCCTCCAGCGTAGCTTGTGAGGCACGTGGCCCCAAGATCAGCTTGGCGGGATCTCCCGGTGTCAGCTGCATGATCAAAAACACCAGCATCGAGACCCCGATCAGAATCGGGATCAACTGCAGCACTCTTTTGACGGCGTACCGTAGCATCAGGTCAGAACTTACTCATTCTCGTCGTGGTTACTTCTCATAGTAGTGACAAAAGAGGGGACGGCCGATCGATCGGCCATCCCCTCGATAGTACCAACTACGGCATCGTCACATTGCCCGTGCGGAAGAATCCACGCGGATGGATGACGAAACCATCGATCCCGTCGCGTCCGATCGCCGTGATGATCTCATGGTCGATCGGCAGATAGGGCAGATCGCCCATCAGGATCTTTTGAGCTTCCTCATACAGCGGCTTGCGCTCATCCCAGTTGGGGTTGAAGCGAGCCTCGGTGATGAGCTTCTCGAACTCGGCATTGCTGTAGTAGGCCGAGTTGTAGTTCGGTGGCCATTGGGTGTTGGAGCACAGGAAGAACAGGAAGTTGTCGGGGTCTCCGTTATCAGAGATCCATGACATCTGTCCCAGCAGCATCTCCTGATCCTCGGGCGGGAAGTCGCCGAACATCTGGTCCAGATAGGCACCCCACTCGAGCTTCTTGATGTTAAGGGTCACACCGACGTTGGCAAGATCGCCCTGGATGGCGGTCGCCATCGCATCAGGTGACTGCATACCGGAACCACCTTCAGGGACCCAGAAGTCCACGGTCAGATCCGTAGCGCCGGCCTTCTCGAGCAGCTCCTTGGCTTTCTCAGGGCTGTACTCGTACTTGGGAACATCGCTGGTGTAACCAGGAGTCGCTGGTGGCAAGAAGTTCTCTGCCAGAACACCGGTGCCCAGCAAGATGTTATCCACGATCGCCTCACGGTCGATCGCGTAGTAGAACGCGTGGCGGATGTCGGCGTTGTCGAACGGCGCTACCTGGGTGTTAAGCGACAGATACCAGGTGTGAAGGCCTGGCTCCTGCAGGATCTGGAAGCCGGAGTTGGCTTCGAATCCCGCGATGCTGTCGGGAAGCGGGTCGACCGCGATATCGATCGATCCGGCCTCAAGCTCGTTCAGACGGGTGTTGTCATCGGTGATGAAACGATAGATCAGACGATCGACATTGGGCGTGTTGCCCCAATAGTCATCGTTCTTCTCGAGCACGACCTCGGTCTCACCGGTCCATGAACCGAACTTGTAGGGACCGGTACCCACGGGGCTACGTCCAAAGTCTTGCACGTCGACACCATCAGCAGCAGTAGGGCTTACGATCGAGAACTGCGTCATCGCTAGATGAGCGAGGAACGGTGCGAACGGCTGATAGAGGTGGAAGACGACTGTGGTGTCGTCGACTGCCTCAGCGCTCTTGACGATGCGATCCTCCTCGGGGCTCGTGACTGAGCCGAAGATCGGGTCAGCATAGGCGAACACCGGATCTCCCGAGACGAAACGCTCATAGTTGAAGACGACGGCCTCGGCGTTGAAATCGGTGCCATCGTGGAACTTGACGTCGTCACGCAGCGTCAGCGTGTAGGTCAGGCCATCTTCACTGATGTCCCAATCGGTCGCCAGGTTAGGCTCAACATCGGTCCCGGTGTCGCTGAAGCGAAGCAGTGTGTCGTATATCTCACTGGCAACACGGTCCGAGTTGTAGTCACTAATCTGCTGCTCATCGAGCGAGGTCGGTACCGATGAGATACCGATGATGAGCTGGTTTCCACCTGCTGTAGTTGTCGTGGTGTCGTCCGATGATACATCATCACCGCCGCAGCCTGCCAAGCAGAAGGCTGCCAGCATGACCATCACCACCAATAATACTAATTTCTTCATTCTCTCCTCCATTTCCGTATGGTTAAAAAGCTCGACACAACTCCTTTCTCACGTACTTCTTATCTTACTGTTCGACGTGAAAACATGCTACCCAGTGGTTCGGTAGGTCCTCACGATAAGGTGGGCGAGAAGCAAAACACTCATCGGTCGCCTTGGGGCAGCGTGCGGAAAAGACGCAGCCGACCGGCGGATCGATGGGCGAGGGGACGCTACCTTCGAGAAGGACGCGCTCGCGGGCCACGGTCGGATCCGGGATCGGGATAGCGCTCATGAGCGCCTTGGTATAGGGATGCAGCGGGCTGTGGTAGATGTCGGATGCCTCGGCCATCTCGACGATGGTGCCCAGATACATCACTCCGACCCGGTCGCTGACGTGTTTGATGACATTGAGCCCGTGGGCGATGAACAGATAGGTCAGATCCAGCTCGTCTTGCAGGTCTTTGAGCAGGTTGAGCACCTGGGATTGTACTGAGACATCGAGCGCGGAGACCGGCTCGTCGCAGACGATGAAGCGTGGCTCCACGGCCAATGCACGGGCGATCCCGATGCGTTGGCGCTGCCCGCCGGAGAACTCGTGTGGGAAGCGGTTAGCCTGATGAGCCGAGAGCCCCACATAGCCCAGCAGCTGTTTTACGCGCGCGTCGATGGCCGGCCCTTTGGCCAGACCATGGATGACGAGCGGCTCGCCCACGATATCGGCCACCCGCAACCGGGGATTGAGCGAGGCGTAGGGGTCTTGGAAGATGATCTGCATGTTGCGGCGGATGTTCTTCTTGTTGCCCGGGTCGAAGACACTGCGGTCCTCGAAGAGCACATCTCCGCTGGTGGGTTTGAGCAGGTTGATGATGAGTAGTCCGGTGGTCGTCTTACCACAACCGCTCTCTCCGACCAAGCCGAGCGTCTCGCGCTTGGCGATATCGAAGGTCACCCCATCGACTGCCTTCAGCGTCGCT
>WQXV01000034.1 GCA_009781565.1 Actinomycetes bacterium | reverse complement strand
GCTTATGACCCAGTGGCTTGAATGGTAAGCCGTCTTCGTGCGATGTGATACAATACTCCACTGTTAAAAGTACGCAAGAGAGGTAAGTAATATGGCAGTTCCAAAAAGAAAAAAAGGGCGTGCCGTCACGAATGCTCGGCGCTCCAGTCATACGATTGAAGCTAAGAATGTTCAAGAATGCCCCCAATGTCATGACCCGAAGCTACCGCATCGAGTGTGCCTGAGTTGCGGGTACTATGACGGTAAGGAAGTGCTCGTGATCGAGGACTAATCAGAAGGGCAGGCGATGACCTGCCTTTTTTGTAGGTGAGGGGTTGTGATGGTTCCAAGGATAGTGGTCGATGTGATGGGTGGAGACGATGCACCCTCAGTGGTGATCGAAGGTATCATCGCAGCGACCCATGCCGATCAAGACCTCCATGTCATAGCCGTCGGTCTTCCCGACGCGATATCAGCTCTCGAGGAAGTCTCTCGCGTGACCTGCGTAGGAGCAAGTCAAGTGATCGCGATGGATGAGCACCCTGCTGGTGCTATCCGGACAAAAAAAGACTCATCGATCATGGTGGGATGTAAATTGGTCAAGGCAGGCGACGCGCAAGGGTTTTTCAGCGCCGGCTCCACCGGAGCGGTCATGGCAGCCGCCACTCTCGGTATCGGTCGCCTCAAAGGGGTTTCGCGGCCGGTATTGGCAACGGTACTTCCGGCAATCAACAAACCGGTCATACTGGGTGATATCGGTGCGAATGCTGACTGCAAGCCAGAATATCTGGTCCAGTTCGCTTTGATGATGCAAGCTTATGCCAGCTCGGTCTTACAGGTGAGCCTACCACAGGTCCGCCTGCTCAACATCGGTTCCGAGGATACGAAAGGCTCGCAATTCGCCCAAGAGTGCTTCGCATTGCTCAGCGAACACGTGCCGCAATTCGCGGGCAACATAGAAGGTAAGGAGATCCTCGATTCGCAGACCGATGTCATTGTGACCGATGGATTCACCGGCAATGTCGCACTCAAGACGATCGAAGGCACCAGCAAGGTGGTGCTCAGTCAAGTCAAGAGCGCGCTGACCGCGAACTTGATGTCAAAACTTTTCGCTGCCCCGCTGTCCGGACAGGTCAAGAAACTCAAGGCACAGATGGATCCCGACCAGTTTGGGGGAGCGCCGCTGCTGGGGGTCAAAGGTGTGGTGGTGATCGGGCATGGATCTTCGGGATCGGTCGCAATCGCCAACGGGATCAGGGTCACCGCAACAGCTATTCGTAACGAGTTGACTAATAAGATAGCCGCAAGCCTTTAAGACGTTCTATTTCGCTTATAATACGTGAGTTACTCAAATACATGAGCTACTGTGGTTCGTGCCATAGGGCTCATGTGGTCGTGTCAGATGTCATCGGGTGGAGGTATGAGGCGTGAAGAGAGAAGAAGCACTATCCCGTGTTTTGAAGGTGGTCGCAGAGACGTTCGAGCTCAAACCAGACGAAATCGAGGAGTCTTCTGCCTATGTTGCCGACCTTGAAGCTGACTCACTTGATCTGGTCGAGCTGGTCATGGCATTCGAGGAGGAGTTCGAGGTCAGCATCCCCGAGGAGGCGGTCGCCGATATCAAGACCGTCGCTGAGACCGTCGACTATGTTTTGGCTCAAGCAGGCTGATGCATAAAGCCTTCGAAAACCTCTCACCTTCGATAGAAGAGAGAATAGCGAAAGTCCAAGATATCTTGGGCTATGAATTTACAGATAAAACTCTGGTGAGTCGCGCGCTCACCCATCCCTCAGCAGTCGAGGCCGACCCGAGCTATAGCTATGAGCGTCTTGAGTTCTTAGGAGACGCGATCGTCGATCTGATCGTAGCCGAAGAAGCCTATCAACGCTTCAGGGATGCGGATGAGGGAACATTGACCAAGATCCGGATCAGCGTGGTCAACGGAGCGGTGCTCAGCGTGGTGGCGACCGGTCTGGGGCTCGACAAACTCATCGTGTTCGGCCAAAGTGAGAAAGCTTCGGCTCATCGCGGCATCCGTTCTGCGACCGGTGATGTGTTCGAAGCACTGACTGCCGCATTGTATCTCGATGGTGGGATCAAGGTCGCGCGCAACTGGGTCATCGAGTGTCTGGGGCTCTATATCACCGAAGAGAGTGCGCAAGCCGCGGCAAGCCCGAAATCAAAACTGCAGGAGAAAATGCAAGCGCTTGGCAAGAGCGTGACCTATCAGGTGGTCTCAGAAACTGGCCCGGCACATGCTCCCTCCTTCGTGTGCGAGGTGCTGATCGATGGGGAAGCAGCTGGACGTGGGAACGGCGAGACGAAGAAACAAGCGGAAGCCGCAGCGGCTTCGGTCGTTCTCTCGCAGGGGGATGACTGATCGCCATGTATCTCAAATCGCTTACCCTCAAAGGATTCAAATCATTTGCTGATCGCAGCGAAGTCGTCGTCGAGCCGGGAGTCACCTGTATCGTTGGTCCGAATGGAGCAGGAAAGTCCAATATAACCGACGCGATCTTATGGGTACTGGGTGAGCAAAGCGCAAAATCATTGCGCGGGACGACGATGGAAGATGTCATCTTCGCCGGATCGTCAGCTCGCCAAGGAGTTGGAGTAGCCGAGGTCGACCTGGTGCTCGACAACCGTGACAACATCATCCCCCTCGAGTTCGATGAGATCACCTTCACGCGTCGCATGTATCGCAGCGGTGAGAGCGAATATCTTATCAACAAGGCACCGGCTCGTTTGATGGATATCGTCGATCTCCTCCATGACAGTGGTCTGGGACGCGAAGCTCACAGCATCATCAGCCAAGGACGTATCGATGAGATCCTGAAAGCCAAACCTGAAGAGCGCCGTGCGTTGATCGAAGAAGTCGCCGGAACCCTCAAACACAAAAAACGGAAAGAGCGCGCGCTGAGAAGGTTGGTCGCGCTCGATGCCCATCTGGATCGCGCTCGAGACATCATCCGTGAGATCGACCGTCAGTTGCGCCCGATGCAGAGACAGGCATCCCGCGCTCAAAAGCATAAAGGGATCACCGGTGCACTGCGCGAGCTCGAAGTAGCTCTCGCGGTCGATGATCTGCGTGCACTGCAGAGCCAATGGGAAGAGGTATTGAAAAGCGAGAAGGAAGCGCAAGCCCAGATCGATATCGTGGACTACCAACTTGACTCACAAGAAACCGAGTTGGAGCGATTCCAAGTACTCCTGGAGGAGAAGGGTCTCTTCGTCGGAGACCTCTCGGAACAAAGACGCAAGGTGAGCGCACTGCTAGAGCGGCTCGAAGGTCTGATCGCATTGATCAGCGAGAAGGAGAAGAACGTCTCATCGAAGATGGACGAGCTCAAGGATCGGGTGGCAGATGCTAACGCTCGGATCGAGAACGCGCGCACACAGGTACGCGAACTCTCTGATACCCGCAGTTCGACCGAAGGACAGCTCAAGGGACTCTACTCACGGCTCAGCGAGCTGAGAAAAGAGAGCGAGACGCTCAAAAAGGCTCGAACAGCGCTCGATAACGAGCTGACGACGCTTCGTAACACACAGCATACGGCACAAGCACATGCCGATCGCGCGGTGGTCACGGCAAACACCACAGAACAGACAATGCGTGCGCTGGAAACGCAAAAAGCGATGCTGGTCGAGCGACTCGCAAGCCTTGAGACCGCCTCGACCGCTGATGCGGAGACACTGCGTGAGCGGCGGGTAAAGCTCGAAGAGCTTGAAAAGGTCCTTGAGCGGGTCCGCAGAGAGATGACCTTGGCCGAATCCGACATCAACAAACGAACGCGCGTCGTCGAGACGCGAAGGATGGATTACGATCGTGCTCGCGAAGAGTTGATAAACGCGCGAGCTGAGCTCAAAGGTCTTGATGATCTTGACGTTGCGATGCAATCAAGTTCACCCGGTAACGAGACGTTCTATAAGAAGGCTCTTCGTCGCAGTAGCTTTAGGGGCAGGATATCAGAGGCGCTTCACACCGAACCTGAGCTCGAAGGATTGGTGGAGCAACTCCTGGGGCGTGACCTGGCTGGAATATTTGTCACCGATATCGAAAGCGCACACTCGTTGATCAAAGATGCACGCGATATTGCTGATTGCGAGATATCGCTCGTACCGATAGATATCGAGGAGCCGGCACTCGCCCGATCGACAGTCGGTGTGCGCTTGATCGATGAGGTGACCTGTGACGGGGAGCATCGCGGTGCACTCGCGCTTCTGTTGGGCGATGTCTTCGTGGTCGACTCATTGGAAGAGGCGTTCTACGGTCTCAAACAACATGAGGGGATACGCTATGTCACCCGAGATGGGGTCGTTTTGTGGCCAACGGGAAAGATCACCTATGGCGCCTCTCAGACTTCGAAGGAAAGCACCCTGTATCGCTCAAGGAGGATGGTAGCGCTCCAGGATCTGATCCCGACCTTGGAAGAGACGACTGCGCATAGCGAAAAGGAGCTGGCGAGTGCAGAAGTAGCGCTTTCCTCAGCCCAGCATGATGCGTTCGAGGTGGGCCAGCGTCTCGCTGAGCTGACAGGTGAGCGTGCCTCACTGGTATTGGATCTAGCCCGAAGCGAAGAAACATATCAATCGATGAGCAAGGAACAAGACACCTTGAAAGCTCGATCGGTCGAAATCGATCGGGAGCTCGAGGTCGCCCTACGTGACCGATCCGGTCTTGACGAAGAGATCGAAGCCCATCTGATCAAAGTCGACGAGAGTAGTAAGGCGATCATCGCGATCGAATCGGATCGACAGTCTCGTTTCGCTGAAGAGACGCGGATGCTCGGCTTGCTCAACGATTGCCAAGTCGAGATCGCACAGGTTTCAGAGCGTGATGCGTATATGAAGCGTACCCATACCCAAGCAAGCGAGGAGGCAACGCAGCTCGAGGAACTTCTGACCAACGCCGCATCCATTCGGCGTGAGCTTGAAAACATGCAAAGCCGTGCTCTTCCGCTTCGCGCATTGTGTGTGTCGTTACTTGAGCGCGCGAAAGAGCTCGCGGACAACCTGAGCGATCGTGCGCAGTTCGAGGAGACCGATTCAGTGAGCCTGCGCGATACCATACATAACTCCCAGGAGAAGGTGCGGCAGCTTCGTGAGCAGCTCTCGAAGGCGCATGAGGAGTTCTCGCAGGTCAAGGTCGACAAAGCACAGCTCGATGTACAGGTCAATGCGGCGGTTCGTGCCATTGTCGATGATCACGGTATTCCGATCGAGATCGCTCTCGAGACCGAAGAGCTGACCGATCGGGCGCTTGCCGAAGATGAGGCACTCGCGCTTCGCAAGAAGCTGACAAACCTGGGCGCGATCAACCCGATCGCCGCACATGAGTATGACTCGCTGAAGGCTCGCCGCGATTTCATGAATACCCAGATGGACGATCTGGTCGAAGCGCGCAAGACGCTGGGTAAGGTGGTCAACGCCATCGATAAGAAGATGCGGGAGAGGTTCCTCGATACCTTCGAGCAGGTCGATACCCATTTTCAAGATATATTTACTATCCTGTTCCCTGGAGGAAGTGCCCAGCTGATCTTGAGCGATCCGGACGATATCGATACCTCGGGTGTCGAATATATGGTACAGCCGCGGGGCAAGAAGATCCGAAAGATGACGCTGCTCTCAGGTGGCGAGAACTCCCTGGCGGCACTAGCACTCCTCTTTGCGCTCAATAAGGTGCGCCCCTGTCCATTTTTCGTCCTCGACGAGGTCGAAGCAGCACTTGATGACAGCAATCTGCGTCGCTTCATCGCGTTCATCAACACGATGCGTGAATCGACCCAGTTCCTGATCGTGACCCACCAAAGACGCACTATGGAGATGGCTGATGTTCTCTACGGAGTATCGATGCAATCGGACGGCGTTTCCAAACTGGTCAGTCAGCGTCTTGAAGGAGCTCTGGAACTGGTCGGGAAGGATTTGATCGAATAGCCATGAGCTGGTATGAGAAGCTCAATAGTGGTCTATCAAAGAGTCGAGAGCGTCTTTCTGGACAGCTCAATGCACTTGTGGGGCGCGGAGTCGATATCGATGAATCATTTTGGGAGGATCTTGAAGATACCCTGATCATGGCCGATCTGGGATTGGAAGCTTCCGAAGACATCGTAGCGCGCATGAAGCGTGAGGTGGCTACCAAAGCATTCAGTTCGACCGAGCAGGTCAAGGAGTATCTGGTCTCAGCGATCGCGCAAGAGTTCGAGACGGTCGGCGATCCTTTCAAACTGGGAGCAGTCACGATCCTTGCTGTGGGTATCAACGGTACCGGCAAGACCACCTCGATCGGCAAATTGGCCAAGCAGGGGGTCGATGAGGGCAGGACGGTCATCTTGGGGAGCGCCGATACCTTTCGTGCAGCTGCCGGAGAGCAACTCGATATCTGGGCAGAGCGCGCGGGTGTCCCGATCGTCAAACGTGAGCGAGGCGCTGATGCGGCCTCGGTCGCCTATGAGACGGTCGAGCGAGCACAAGAGATCGGTGCCGATCTGGTCTTGATCGATACGGCAGGACGCCTCCATACCTCACTCGATCTGATGCGTGAGTTAGAAAAAGTACAGCGGGTCACCAGAGATCGCAGTAAGGCTCCGACCTTTACGGTTTTGGTGATGGATGCGACTACGGGTCAGAACGGGTTGGTGCAAGCACGCGAGTTCAATAAAGCGCTGGCACTTGACGCGATCATCTTGACCAAGCTTGATGGTACCGCGAAGGGTGGGATCGCTCTGGCGATCAGCAAGGAGCTCGAAATTCCGATTGTGCGTATTGGGGTAGGAGAGGCCATCGACGACCTGCGGCCCTTTGTCCCTGAAGAGTTCGCACGCGCCTTGATAGGTTAGTGAAGAGATATGTTCGATAATCTAGGACAAAGACTCCAGTCTATCTTTTCTGGACTGACCTCCAAGGGTCGGCTGAGCGAAGAGGACATCGATGCAGCGCTGCGTGAGATACGGCGTGCGCTTCTTGAGGCTGATGTCAACCTTGCGGTAGTCAAGTCCTTTACGGAGCGCGTCCGTGAAAAAGCGCTCGGTGCTGATGTTCTCAGCTCTTTGACTCCCGGGCAGATGGTCATCAAGATCGTTCTCGATGAGCTGACGGTCCTTTTGGGAGGATCGATCTCACGATTGGCTCTGAGCAATCGTATGCCCAACGTCATCATGCTGGTGGGGTTGCAAGGTTCTGGTAAGACGACCGCAGCATCCAAGCTCGCCTACCTCCTGCGCAAAAAAGGTAAAAAACCGCTCATGGTCGCTGCCGATGTATATCGTCCGGCTGCCATCGATCAGCTCGAAGCGCTCGGTCGCGAACTGCATATACCGGTCTATCGTGGAGAGGTCGATGATCCCGTCGCCATAGCGCGCGATGGTCTCCGTTATGCGGTAGATAATATGCTCGATCTGGTCATCATCGATACAGCAGGACGCTTGCATGTCGATGATGTGATGATGGATGAGGTAGCACGCATCAAGACCGCCGTGCGTCCCGATCAGATACTCATGGTCGTCGATGCGATGACGGGGCAAGATGCCGTGACGGTCGCTGACGCTTTTGCTCAACGTCTTGATTTCGATGGGCTGATAATGTCCAAGCTCGACGGTGATGCGCGCGGTGGAGCCGCGCTCTCGATCCGTGAGGTGACGGGCAAACCGATCAAGTTCGCCTCGATGGGCGAGAAACCGAACTCGCTCGAAGAGTTCTATCCCGACCGCATGGCAAAACGCATACTCGGTATGGGTGATGTGGTCAGTTTGATTGAAAAGGCGACAGAGCTCGAAGCCGAAGGCGAGTACTCCGACGACGATGCAGACAGCCTGGTGCAAGGAAAGTTCACGTTTGACGACTTCCTCAAAAGCATCAAGCAGATGCGAAAGATGGGTGGATTCGGCGCAATCGCAAAACTGCTTCCAGGTGGAGAAGCTATGAAGCAAGCGACCGCGCAGATGGACGATTCACAGATAGACCGCCTCGAGGCGATCATATACTCGATGACCATCAAGGAACGCACCAATCCTAAGATACTGAATGGCTCAAGACGAGCACGGATCGCGGCTGGTGCAGGCGTCGAGGTGACCGACGTGAATCGACTGATCAAGCAGTTCAACGAAGCAAGTAAGATGATGAAACAGATGCAAAAACAAATGGGAGCGAATGGGCAAGGCGGTTCGAGCAAAAAGGGGAAACGAGGAAAAGGAAAGCCGAAAGGTAAGCAGAAGAATCAACAGAAAAAGACCCGCTTCGGCTTGCCGGGGACCAACTTTCCCGGCTTTTAGTACACAAATCACATGATTTCAAGTATTATAAACGGTCGGTACAAAAAGCTATCGTCAGAGGATGACGATACTAATCGGAGGTGGCCTCGTTGTCAGTAAAAATTCGCTTAGCACGCCACGGCGCAAAGAAATCTCCTTTCTATCGCGTGGTGATCGCAGATGAACGTTCACGCCGTAATGGGCGCTATATCGAGCTGGTCGGTCGCTATGACCCTCGGACCAATCCCTCGATCGTCGACCTCGATCTAGCCAGGATCGACGAATGGCTCGCCAAGGGTGCGCAGCCAACCGAAGCTGCAGAGAAACTCATAGCAGTCGCCAGAGGCGAGAAAGAGGCTCCCGTCAAGGTTGCAAAACCCTCCAAGAGAGCACAAGCCAAAGCTGAGGCAGAAGCGGCTGAGACGGTGGAAGCACCAGTTGAAGCTGACGAGGCAGTTGCTGAGGAGGATGCGCCTGAAGAGGTTGTCGCTGAAGAGGATGTGCCAGCCGAAGTGGTCAGCGTCGAAGAGCCCGTAGACGAGCCAGTTGTCGCCGAAGAAGCGCTCAGCGAAGAGATTCCATCTGAGGAAGTAGCAGAGTAGCGTTATGGAGAATACCGCCATTGAATTGGTCCGCTATCTGGCAACATCGCTCGTTGATAATCCCGATGACGTCAT
>WQXV01000033.1 GCA_009781565.1 Actinomycetes bacterium | reverse complement strand
GCCTCGGAAATATCGCTACGCCGAGCCTTGGTCTCGGCTTCGCTTACGAGCGAGCTAATGTGCTCCGCACATGGATCTCGCTCTATTTCCTCGAAGGCGTCGGAAGAAATCCTCCCAACCTCCGAATCTATTTGGGACTTCAATACCGCATCGACCAATCCTTGTCCGGGATCGCTTATGCCAGGAGTGCCCGCATCGCTGACCAGCGCGATACGCTCGCCTGCAAGCACTCGCTCGACGATCGCAGGTGTCTTCTCGAACGCGGTATGCTCGTCGAATCGCTCGAGACGTGGTTTGGCCTCGATATGGTTGAGCAGCTTGCGCGTGACCCGCGTGTCCTCAGCCAGTACGGTATCGACCGAGCAGAGCGCCTCGCGGGCGCGAGTCGAGATATCACCAAGATTTCCTATAGGGGTCGCAACGACGTAGAGCATACCCATTCACCAGATCGTCTTGAGATCAGCCACATCAGCGACGACCTTATCGGAGGTCACGAGAGCGAATCCTTCATCTAGCGCTTGGGCGACGAGCAGGCGATCGAAAGGATCACGATGATCCCACTCGAGATTACCCGCAAGGGTCGCATGTTCGGGTGATACCTTGACAAAGTGAGCTCCTAACAGATCAGCATAGTACGTAGGGTTGTCGGCTATTTCAGCAAAACCAGCAAGCTTGCCGAGACGATACTTATAAGAGAGCTCATAACAGGAGATACTTGAAATATAGAGATCGTTATCAAGATCCTCCAGAGCTCTGCGAGCAGTCTTGCTCAAATGGTCTTCTCGCATGAGTGCCCATAAAAACACATGAGTATCCAAGAGCAGCAGCATCTAATAATCCCAATTGCTCAGATCGCCATCATCCCATGGCTCAAAAAAATTGTCAGGGATCGCTGGTAGGTCGACGAATCCGAGATTCCGGATCTTGGGACGATCGATAGGCTCGAGTCGTGCAATAGGCTTTCCGCGGTTAGCGATGATGACCTCGTTTCCTGCTTGCATAAGCACCAGGAGTCGAGACAACTGAGTTTTTGCATCCTGAGTATTGACCGTTATTACCATTTGAAAACCTCCGCAAGGGATATCCGTCTCAGTTTACTTGACCAGATTAATCTGGTCAAGTTGGTAATCCCTCGAGAACTATGAGTTCTGAGGCAATACGGTCGAGTTACCGCTACCCGATCTCGGTGATATGGTAGTTGCGCGTCCCCAGTCCGAACTCCTCGCCGTATTCGATAGCGTGGGTGCCGTTGGTACCCGAGATCTCGGTGAACTTATCTGAGCCCGCACCCATATCGACAGCGACCGAGTTCTTGGTACCGACCGCATCGACGATCATGTCGTAGGCAGCTTGGTCGATCGCGATCATGTCGCGGCTTGCCATCAGACCGATATCGCCCACGATCGGCGCATCACTGTATGACCAGCAATCACACTCGGGTGTGATGTTGGTCAGCAGCGAGAGATAGATCATCTTGTCCGGCTTACTCTTGATGATGCCAGCGGCATGCTCGATCATCTTCTCTTGCATGACGTTGGGATCGGTCTCGAGCGATATCGCGATCGCACCATAGTTGCATGCTGCGACACACTCACCGCATCCATAGCAGACCTCGTGGTCGATGACCGCGGCACGGGTGTCGGGATTGACGGTGATCGCCTTGGCGGGGCACCACTTGATGCACTTGTAGCAGTGCGAGCACTCAGCAGCGTTGACCTCAGGTTTCACGTCGCTGTGCATGCGCTGTTTGGCCGAACGCGCACCCAGACCCATACCGACATTCTTGATCGCTCCACCGAATCCGGCGACCCCGTGTCCTTTGACGTGGCTTACGACCACCATGGCATCAGCCTCGACCGCCGCCGTTCCCATACGCACCGATTCACAGTGCTTGCCATCGACGACGACATCGGTCCAATCATGACCGAGCAGGCCATCGGCGACGATGAACGGTGCTTCGACCGTGGCAAAACTGAATCCGTTGTGGACCGCGCAACTCATATGGTCGACCGCATTACGACGCTGTCCGCTATAGAGCGTATTCGCATCGGTCAAAAATGGCTTGCCGCCCAACTCCTTTATCAGGCTGACCACCTCGCGGATGAAGATCGGATTTACGAACCCGCTGTTACCGGCTTCACCCACATGGAGCTTGATGGCGACCAGATCGCCCTCGGAGATCACCTCATCCAGCCCTGCTTTTTGCAGTGCGATGCCTGCACGCTCGACCAGCGAGCGTTTCTTCGTGGTCCTCATCGGTGCGAAGAACACCTCGGATGCGGGACCCGACGCTTCTGGGGTGACCGTAAGCTCAGCGACCACCGGCTCTCCGGCCAGTGAGGAGACGACCTCATCGAAGGTCATATCGGAAAAGTTCATCGTGGATTGTTGAACCGATTCTGAGAAGGCATCATCGATGCTGTCGAAAAGCGTCGCGTCGCTGGTCTGTATATCCTCTTCGACCGTACCGACATAGACGGGCTCCTCGTAGAGCGGCTCCTCGAATTCCAGAGCCTCTTCACGCAGCGCCGCACTCATCTCTCCGATGCTCTCGACGGCCCATACCGGATCGTCGATCTCATCTTCGACAAGCGGTTCAGGGATCTCGATCGAGGAGAGCGCTTCGAAGGCAGGCTCCTCGACGATCGGCTCCTCTATGAACGGCTCTTCGATGATCGACTCTTCGACATGCAGTGGCTCGATATCATCGATTGCGACGTGCTTGACTCCCTCTTCTTTATAAAACGTCCCATCGACGACCACATCGTGGACCGCCACATCATCGACATGTTGATACTCGGGTACATCCTCAAGCACGATCTCGCGCTCGTCGGTCAGTGCCTCTGCCATGGGCGAGGTGCCTCCTGCCAAGAAACTGGGAAGGCCGAAGGATGCCGATGAACTCTTTGACTTGACTGTCTCATCAACACCGAAGGTCAGCTCGGAGGCAGTCACTGCAGGGATCTCGCGGGTCAGCTCCGCCGCATGCTTGACGCTGATGCCGGTCCGTACCCCTTCGAGCACATATTCGGCCATCTGCAACGTGATCGGCGTCTGCTTGCGGTACGCATAGGCTGACAGATTGATCAGCGCGCTCTTGAGCGCCTGATCGGTCGTGCGATGCAGGGCGATATATTGGATGACATCGTCAGGAACGGTGAGCCCCTCGCGCGCGGCTTTGTCTCGGATGATGATCTCGCGCTCTTCTTGCGTAGGAGTAGGACTTGCCATGATCTGATCCTTTCACTATTGCGCTAGTATGTCATCTAAGTTCGGAACGGCTGCCTCGCTCTTGAGCGTCGCATCGATACCGGCCGCCTCTAGTGCTGCGCCGATCGCCTCATCGGTCGTCTGCTCCTCGCAAAAACCGAAGGTCGCGGTCGCGGTCGTTCCATCGTAGGTGACCCCGGTCATCGAGGGTACACCGCTGACGGCACGTGCCAGTTTCTGTACGAAGGCGACTGCATCGCTGCCGGGTGACCTTACGGAAAACGTGTTGGTGACGCAGGGAAGATTCTGTGAGAGATAGACGAGCATCTGCCCATCGTCGAGCACGATCGGGGTGTTGAGCGTGCGCAGCGAGCTGCCTGCAACCAGACCGGTACCCTCGATCAGAGCAGCGACCGTCATCGGATCGGTATAGCTCTCGCAGAACTCGACGTTGAGAAATCCGTTGTTACTGTCCAGCGCGGCGTTGAGTATCTGCACATTCGATGCGCGTATGGCGTCAAAGATCGTGCGCGCGGTGTCCTTCGGATCCTGCATCGCGGCATCGGTCAGCGCAAAGTCGATCGCCTGACACGGATCTCCGACCGAGAAGACCTGGGAATACACCCCGTCGTTCTCAGTGATGGTGTTAGCATCGTGCACACTGGTCCACACCAGCAATCCGATGGCTGCAAGCGCGATGACCAGCGGGATCAACACCTGCGGTGAGTTCCACACAAGCGCCTTCTTCGCACTCTTCCTACCCTTGTGAGAGCCGCCCGATCCTGAAGCCTTCTTGCCAGAGCCTGACGAGTGGCTGGTCTTGGTGGACGACCCTGCATCCCAGGGCCCTGCATTGTGGCGCGACCAGATTATTAAGAACAAGGCGATGAGTCCCAGCAATGCAAGTACTAATACGATAAGGACCGTATTGGTCGAGTCGACCGGTCCTGCTGCAGTATCATCGGCGGTTGTGCCCGTTTCGAAATTGAGCGATGCCGAGTAGGTCTGATCGGCTTTGGCGTCTTGAAAGGTGGGACCGACGATCATGCCGCCGCTGATGCCTTGCGCAAACACCTCATAGCCAAGGGTCTGATCGAAGTTGACTACCGTCGAGGGAAGTTCGACCGCTACGATGAGCAGATCCGCGTCGGTGGCAGGCACATAGGAGAGACTGGCTACTCCACTACTCGCATCCATAGCGACCAGGTAGGGCTCGGTCATGCTTGCCTCGATCTGCAGCGTGCGTGATGCGGTCAGATCGACGACATAGATATCCCAGCCGTCTCTGGTCTCGAGCTTGACATATGCGGTCTCAGGATCATCTCCCGCCTCCCCGTCGGTCAGCTCGCCCACCCACTCCGGTTGTGCTCCCGCGGGAAGCGCGATCGGTACCTGCACGGGTAGCGGTATGTCATCAGAGATCGTCGCCGCGACAAAGAGAAGCGGATGGCTGTCCAACATCTGCGCAGCAACACGCAACTCGACCACCGCAGAGACCGGCTCGGATGCCATCGAAAAACCTGCTGCTAGTAAAAAGATCACCGCCGTGATACCCATCAACAGAAGTGACCGGATAGAACATTTGCGCATGAAGATCCTCGCCTCTTGTAAACCCATTGTGACGCATACCAGCATACCGCATGCAGCGTTTGTTCACTGAAACTTCTTGGCGAGAAGGAGTGGGAAAATGGCTCACAAAAACTCTTCGATCGCACCTTTCAAAAAATAATTCAAGAACCCGCTTGACAAGGAAACCGCCCTGTGCGAATATGGTTAGTGAGTTTAGTCATTAACTAGTGAACACAGCAACAGTAAGGATGAGAAACGTGAATGATAGCCAACCGATCTTCCAGCAAATCATGGAGAGGGTGGAAAGCGATATCATCACCGGTGTCTATCAGACAGATGATCTGATAACTTCGACCACTCAGATCTCAAAACTCTATTCCGTCAACCCGACCACCGCGGTCAAAGCGATCAGCAAACTGACCGATGCCGGGATCCTTTACAAGAAAAGAGGAATCGGCATGTGCGTCGCCAAAGGCGCGAAGGAAAAGATCGTGAAGCGACGCAGAAACGCGTTCCTCGACCAGACCGTGGACGCGCTGCTTCGCGAGGCAGAGATTCTTGATATCCCCCTCGATGAATTGATTCAGATAATTGGAGACAGAGGAGCAGCCAACAATGATTAGATTCGTAGATGTGACCAAGCGATTCGGCAAGACGACAGCGATCGATCATCTCTCACTCGATATCGTCGATGACGGGATCTACTGTCTGCTCGGCAGGAACGGAGCCGGCAAGACCACCCTGATGAGACTTCTTGCGGGACGCCTCGCGGCAACCGACGGACAGATCATGGTGGATGAGAAGCCGATAGCCTGGGGCAAAGAATCGGATAAGGTCAGTTTTGTCGAGGGCGGCTCGGAGCAGTTCAACATGAGGGTCTCCGATCTGATAGATTCCGCCGCGTCCCTGCAAGTTGGGTTCGATCGGGATTTCGCACTCAAGATGGTCGACCGGTTCGAACTTGATACCTCCAAGAAACACAAACAACTCTCCGGAGGCATGAAGACCATGCTCGAAGCGATCCTTGCTCTGGCGAACAACGCGCCGATCGTCTTATTGGACGAGCCGACACTGGGACTCGACGCCATCATAAGAGATCGGTTCAATACCATGTTGCTCGAGAGCTATGAGCTCCGACCTCGCATCTTGATCGTGGCGACCCACCTGATCGACGAGATCGCAAAGATCACCGAGCAGTTGATCATCATCGATAAGGGCCAGGTCCTGCTCCAAGCAGACATCGGCCAGATCGACGAGAGCGCCTATACATTGACCGGTCCGACGAGCATGATCGAGCCTCTTCTCGACGGGCTCAACTGCATCGGAACGACAACAGCCGGCACTGTGATGTCAGCTCACGTTTTCGACAAAAGGATCGAGGTCCCCGATGAGATCACGGTCAGTCGCTTGAGTCTGCAAGATTTCTTTATCCATTCCGTGGAAGGCAGGGACCATGAGTAGGGCATCAGCCATCGCAAAACTCAACCTCGGCCAGATAACACTGGCGTACGGTATCGCAGGACTGCTGCTCTTGGTCCAGATAGCGAACTATATCATCTCGATGCTGGTACCCGCCTCGATCGAGAACACCACCTTATCGATAGGAAATGTCGCATTGTTGGTGCCTCTTTTCGCAGCGATCCTGATCCCCGCAAGAAATCTTCCCCGGATGATCAACCTGGGAGGCAAGCGCGATGATCTTTTTGCCGGCAGCGTACTGGCTTACGTCATACTCTGCGCTCTCGCTGCCCTTGCCCTCCTTCTTGCCTACTACACGATCGACCGTTTCATGCTGCGCTATGTCAAAGCCATTGACAATGTGATGGCATGGATCGGATTTCTTGATAACGGCCCGATTCTCGCCTTCATCCAGATGTTCTCCCTCATCCTGTTGTTGGCGTCTCTTATACATCTCTTCGTTCTCGCTCAACGCTCTTGGTACGGTTGGGTCGCAGCTTTCATCATCGGTCTTTGTATCTTTATCGCTCCGATCCGATCGGTAATACTCTCTTTTATCAATGCGTCCTTCATCAGTCAAAGCGCATTGCTTCAGATAGCAAGTTGTCTGGCGGCCACGATCATGATCTTTGCATTAAGCAGGACCTTGCTCAAACAAGCACTTTAACAAATCAATAAAAGGCGCCGATCGCGTATCGGCACAAAAACATGCAACTTGACCAAAGGAGGGTACTTCATGTCGAAAAACATCATCTCTACCACCAAGCTATGCAAGAGTTTTCCCAGTGACGGAATCGACCAGATCGTTCTGCGCGATCTCGATCTTGAGATTCGTGAGGGTGATTTCACGATCATCATGGGTAGTTCGGGAAGCGGTAAGACGACCCTACTCTACGCCATCTCAGGGATCGATAAGCCGACTTCGGGGATCGTCACCTTCTGCGGGGAGCAGATCACGGACTATTCCAATGATGAGCTGGCGGTGTTTCGCCGAAAGAACTGCGGTTTCGTCTTCCAGGAGAACCACTTGATCGCCCATATGGACGCGAAGGACAATGTGTTGACCTGTGGACTGCTTCTATCGGGCAACAAGAAAGCACTGAACGCACGTGCAGCCGAACTCTTCGGCCACGTCGGTCTGGACACAAAGCTCTGGAACAGGTTTCCGAGCCAACTGTCCGGAGGCGAAGCGCAGCGGGTCGGTATCGTGCGTGCCCTTATCAACGACCCAGCCGTGCTGTTCGCAGACGAGCCTACTGGTTCCCTGAATTCATCGGCTAGCACCACGGTACTCGATACCATGAACGATCTCCATCGAAACGGACAAAGCATCGTCATGGTGACGCATGACCTGAAGACGGCCGTGCGCGGCAATCGGATCCTCTACGTACGTGACGGGGTCGTCTTCGGAGAGCTCCTCCTCGATTGCTACAACGCAGAGGATGAGAGCGTGCGCCTCGATGCACTCCAAGGTTTCCTCGACAGTATGGGCTGGTGATCTCCATGAAAAAGCTACTCCATCTTGCACAAGCAAACATCAGAGGCCACAAGAGCTCGACCCTCTCGCTTTTTATCATCATCGTCATCGTCTCAACTCTGATGACGGTCGGTCTGAGCATTCTGTTCGGTATAAACCAAGATTTTGCATCGATAGTCGATCGTTCGAACAGCTTGCACAGTGCCTTTGTCATGACCAAGGATACCTATAGCGAGACGTTCGAAGAGGTGATCCGAGATGATCCCCGCGTATCTCAATATGAGATCGTCGAGGTACTCTCTCCCGAAAGCATCACGCTTGACTATGGGGGACAGACCGATGTCAGGGCGATCCTGTTCGATCTTGATACCACCTATGAGATCTCTCCGCCGGTAATCACCGCATCTGACAGCTCGATACCACCCCAGCGCGCCATCTATCTGCCGGAATATGCCACCGGTCTTGGCTATCGGATCGGCGATGAGTTGACGTTGACCTACAAGAACAAGCCGATCGCGCTCACGGTCGCCGGCTTCTTTGCGACCAACGAGTTCTCCACGGTCAATATGGCATCGGCCTTGAAATTCCTCGTACCTCACGAAAGCTATGAGCTCTTGGCAGAGCAGTTCAACCGCTCGGTCTGGATCGCGATACGCATGAATGATATGGATGACTCACCGCAGTTCAATCAAGACTTCGCCTCCCAGATCGACGTCGATCTCTCAAGCATCGGGCTCGTGTTCGATTCAGATATGTATGCGTCGGTCACCTCGCTGGTCTCACTGCTCGCGGTGATCATCGTGGTGTTCTCCCTGCTCATCGTCTTGATATCGATCCTGGTCATCCGCTTCCGTATCATGAGCAGCATCGAGGATGCCCTCCACGAGATCGGTGTCTTGAAATCCGCTGGATACAAAAACGCGCAGATCGTCGGCTCGTATGTCATGGAGTACTTCATCGTCTCCCTACCTGCGGCACTGCTCGGCGTGCTTTTCGCGCTACCGCTCTTTCCTCTTGTGCGAGACGCGATGAGCTCGATGAGCGGGTTTTCTTGGACGATCGGTATACATCCGATGGCCAGCATGGCTGCGGTCATCCTGCTCGTCGCTCTCATTCTTATGATGGTCCTTCTCACCTGTCGCACGATCATGAAGCTTCTGCCTGTCGACGCCTTGAGAGGTGGAGCCAGCGCACAGAAGAGCTATCGACACCTCTTCCCCCTTGGCAGAGGAGCGGGAGGCCTCCAGACCAAACTCGGTCTGAAAAGCATCGCGGTCTTTCTCAAGACGTATGTGATGACCGGCTTGGTCATCGCCATGATGACGATCTCGATCATCATCGTGTTCG
>WQXV01000032.1 GCA_009781565.1 Actinomycetes bacterium | reverse complement strand
ATTTTCGGTGTGTTGCCAGTTGGTGGTCAACGCGTGATAATCGGCGACGAAATAGTAGGCATCGAATTCATCCTGCATCTTGAGCATGTTTTGAAGGTTGCCGAACCAATGTCCCAAGTGCAACTTTCCGGTCGGCCGATATCCGGTAAGAGCGCGTTTTTTCATAGATAGATTCCTTTATCCTCAATACGACGAAGTCATGGTATCACGAGTACGCGAAGCGGCTGATTGTGCTAGAGACCTGTCAGCAAGCTGAAAAGTGGCGCAACGGTGATCGCATAGTAGGCATTCAGTATCCAAGGCGCTATAAAAAGAATCGCAAGGACCACGACAAAACCGTAGCGTTCAAAACTATGATAGGCATCACGAGCATTGTTCGGTAAGAATCGTTGCAGTATCCGTGATCCATCCAACGGTGGGATGGGGATCAAGTTGAAGAATAGCAACCATAGATTGATCTGGCACATGAAGGCAAGTGCGAAGAGTAGTGCCGAGAGTAGCGCACTTGTATCAGTCGGAAACAGGTTGAGTATACGTATGAGTAGTGCGGCGATCAAAGCGAGCGCAAGATTGGCTGCAGGTCCCGCTATCCCCGTGATCAACATTCCCTTTCGCTCATCAAAAAAACGATACGGATTTATCGGGACTGGTTTGGCGTAACCGAAGGCAAAGCGCCCACCCGAAGCTATCAGCATTATCAGGGGTAGACCGATCGTGCCCCACAGATCGATATGCTTGATTGGATTGAGCGTGAGCCGACCTGCATATTTTGCGGTGGGATCGCCACACCACAGTGCGGCATAACCATGCGCCATCTCGTGCACCACGATGCTCGGGACGAGGATGACGAATCTGATGACGAATTCAAGTGCTCTGACGGTAAAGTCCATGTCCATAGGTTTCAAGTATACCGAATAACCAGCACTACTCTCGACGTGAGATGTCTCACATGGTTTTCACATAAGTGATAGGCCTTATATGGTCAGCTAATCCCGAAATCAAGCTCGATATCGACCAGTTCCTCTGACAGGTCCAGCCAACGCGCCTCGAGCATTTCGATCTCGCGCTTGAGGTCACCGTATTCGGACATTGCCTCACCGAACTGCTTTTCTTGCTGATATAACTTCTCATCCGCTATGAGTGTTATAAGCTCGTCGTAGTGGGACTGGGCAAGCTCGAGAGACTCTTCGGTCTGGATGAGCTGCTCACGGACTTCTTTCGTAGCCTGATGCATGCGATTGCGCTCATCTGCCTCAAGTCTTTTTTGTTCCTTCGTCTTTCGCCCCGATGCTTCACGTGGCACAAGTGATGGTATGTCATGTGAGCCCAAGGGATCGGCAATCATCCTCTTCGATTGCGCTTGAGTTGCATGAGATGGGCGCCGTCTCTCATCTTCTGCAGGTGCCTGATTGCCACCGATCCCGCCGTCCTTCTTCCAAAGATAGTACTCATAGTCACCGTTATAGATCGTCAGCTTACCATCATTGACCTCTATGATCTTATTAGCTACCTGGCCAAGCAAATGACGGTCGTGGGTGATGAATGCGAGTGTCCCTTCGAAGTTCATCAGTGCTTGTATCAGGATGTCGGTCGAGGCGATATCAAGATGGTTGGTCGGTTCATCCAGACAGAGAAAAGGAGCAGGATCGACCAGCATCTTTGCCAGCGCGAGTCGACTACGCTCTCCCCCTGATAGTACCTTGACTAATTTTTCGACATCATCTCGCTCGAACAGGAAAGCTCCCGCTAATGAGCGGACTTCACCCTGCGTCCATCCTGCAGCAGCTTTATCGATCTCTTCGAACACCGTATTGTTCTGATCCAATCTTTCGAGCTGATGCTGTGCAAAATAGGCGCAGCTCACATGATTGCCCTCAACTCGTTGTCCTCTTTCAAACTCGAGGACTCCGGCAAGGATCTTAAGAAGCGTTGATTTTCCCGCACCATTGGGACCGACCAAAGCTACCTTGTCACCACGATAGAGCGTCAGATCAAGATCGGTGTAAACCTCGTTACCATCATAGGACTTCGTGACGTCGACCAAGCGAATGACCGCATCGCCGGTCCGGGGAGGTTGTGGAAAACGAAATGATATCGTTGATGTGGGCAATTCCGGTTCCACCATCTGTGAACGTATCGTTTCGATACGTTGGACGCGCTCCTGTGCTGCCCTTGCCTTTGATGATTTATAGCGGAACCTGTCGACGAATGCCTGCATGTGTGCGATCTCATGTTGCTGGGCTTCATAGGTCTGGCGGAGTTGCTGCTGATAGAGCTCCCGCTGTTTGACGAAATCGCTGTAGTTTCCGACATAACGCCGTAATTGGCGATTGGTGATCTCGATCACTTGGCTTGCTACCCCATCAAGGAATGCACGATCGTGGCTGACGATCATGACCGCACCGTCATAGGCTTTCAAGAAGCCTTCAAGCCAGGTTACACTTGCGAGATCTAAATGATTGGTCGGCTCATCCAGAAGCAATACATCAGGAGAGACGACAAGAAGCTTTGCAAGAGCTATCCGCATTTGCCAGCCTCCACTAAATTCGACACAGGCGCGATCCATGTCAGGAAGGGAGAATCCCAGCCCACCGAGGACCGCTTTGATATGAGCATCGATCGAATAACCACCAAGATGTTCGAAACGCTCCTGTGTCTTTGCATACGCTTCGACCAAGGAAGAGGAGAGCTCATCGGTGCATGCGCTCATTTCTTCTTCAAGCAGCGCCAGCCGATGCCTAAGATGGGCGATCTCATCAGCCACCTTACTCACTTCCTCGATGACGGTCCCCGATCCCAGCTCGATCGCTTCTTGTTGCAGATACCCGATCGTCACGTCTCTACCCACATGAACACTACCTTGATCGGGTTCATCAATGCCGGCGATTATATTGAGGAGAGTGGTCTTACCTGCACCATTGGGACCGACAAGCGCAATACAGTCCTCCGCATTGACCTGAAGTGAGGCTTCTGCGAATAGTATGCGATCTCCGTACCGTTTCGTTATATTGTCGAGTCCCAGTATCATTTCACACGCAATTCCATCAGTTCAAGGTACGATGGCACGTTCTCAGAATGCCCCTGATAAGGGTATCGAGTATAAGGGTTTCGATGCGCACTTAGATGGCATGATCCGAAGATGGTGCGCGATACTGGATTTGAACCAGTGACCTCCGCCGTGTGAAGGCGGCGCTCTTCCGCTGAGCCAATCGCGCACAAAGTCGTGCTACCCATTGTACTACTGATGAGCGCGATGCCAGGCATACGCGTGCGAGATGATCGTATTGATGTCGCTATAACGAGGATGCCAATCGAGCTCATCTGCTGCACGTTGCGGACTCGCTACCAAAACCGCAGGGTCTCCATCACGTGGATCAGCAAAGGTGATCGCAAGTGACTCTCCACTTACCTGCCTGCAGCCATCAACGATCTCGAGATTGGAAAACCCATTACCATTGCCCAGGTTGTAGATGCCACCTTTGAAACCATGAGCGAGGGCTTCAATGCCCAGACGATGCGCCTGCGCGATATCAAAGACATGGATATAGTCGCGCACACAGGTCCCGTCGACGGTCGGATATTGATTGCCGAACAACACGAATCGGTCTTCCCCCGCAATTATCGTGCGCAAGATGTTGGGGATCAAGTGGGTCTCGGGATCGTGATCCTCACCTAAACTGACATCTGGCATGGCTCCTGCGGCATTGAAATAACGAAAACGTATTGAGGATATCGAGTCGCCGAATCGATCGAGCAATTGTTCAAAACGCAGTTTGGACTCCCCATAAGGATTGATAGGAGCAGTAAGAGCTTCTTCGGTGATAGGTATCTGAGACGGTTCGCCATAGACGGCAGCTGTTGAGGAGAAGACCAGTTTGTCGACCTGCGCCCTGACCATCTCCTCGAGCATGACCTTAGGAGCCTCGACATTATTGCGATAGTACTTCTCGGGGTTTTGATATGATTCTCCGACTTCGATGTATCCGGCAAGATGCATCACACAATCGATATCGACAAGAAGCGAGCGCATGAGAGCTGCGTCGCCAACGTTGCCCAGGGCAAAATTCGCGCGACGGTCGACCGCCCAGCGATGTCCGTTTTCCAAGGTATCCACAACAGTGCAGCTATGACCGGCATCAAGAAGCACGCGTGTTGTAATCGAGCCGATATAACCTGCTCCTCCTGTGATCAGAATGTTCATAGACACACGTCATCTCTCTATCGTTTGGCTGATGCAGTTTCATTTAAACACAAAAACAGGTGAAACATTGTTATCAACACTTCACCTGTTTTTCTCATGTGGCTCCCCGGGTAAGACTCGAACTTACAACCCTTCGGTTAACAGCCGA
The DNA here is from genome assembly GCA_009781565.1 of Actinomycetes bacterium. Taxonomy (GTDB): domain Bacteria; phylum Actinomycetota; class Coriobacteriia; order WRKU01; family WRKU01; genus WRDL01. The sequence continues at coordinate 4,877 of WQXV01000032.1, read as the reverse complement.
ATGCTCTGCCAAATTGAGCTACCGGGGAATAACAACCCCCTAGTATAGACAATAAACTTATCGCGCGCAAATTAGTTTTAATCGAGCGCAGAATCTGTTCGCGGTTGTTACGGTGTGGTGGGCCCTGTAGGATTCGAACCTACGACCAAAAGATTATGAGTCTTCTGCGCTAACCACTGCGCTAAGGGCCCCCAAGGCAAGTGCACATTATAGTATACCAACGTCCGTAAATGCGAGCTTGACCATAGCCTTGCTTGACTTTACTCCAGATAATCACGCAATTTACTTGAATGTCCTGGATGGCGCAGCTTGTTGAGCGTTTTTGATTCGATCTGCCTGATACGCTCACGGGTGACCCCGAACTCACGCCCGACCTCTTCAAGGGTTCGTGGATGTCCGTCACTGAGACCGAAGCGTAGCTCGATCACCTTTCGCTCTCGGTCGGAGAGCTCACCGAGTACTCGGTCGATCTGCTCTTGGAGCAAGGTGATGCTCGCGGCCTCGACCGGTCCGAGCAGCATCTCGTCTTCGAGGAAGTCGCCCAGTTGGCTATCCTCCTCTTCCCCGATAGGGGTCTCGAGCGAGACAGGCTCCTGGCTGATCTTGAGGATCTCGCGTACACGGTCCTCATCAAACCCCATCTTCTCCCCTATTTGGGCAGGCGTAGGATCCTCACCCAACTCTTGGACGAGTTGACGCTGTATTCGTATGAGCTTGTTGATCGTCTCGACCATGTGGACCGGAATGCGGATCGTGCGCGCTTGGTCTGCGATCGCACGGGTGATAGCTTGGCGTATCCACCAGGTCGCATAAGTTGAGAACTTGAATCCTTTGGTATAGTCGAATTTCTCGACCGCTCGGATGAGTCCCAGATTTCCTTCTTGGATAAGATCGAGAAACGACATTCCGCGACCAATGTATTTCTTGGCGATCGATACGACCAGCCTGAGATTCGCTTCGACCAACTGAGCCTTCGCGCTGATGCCGATCTGCTCCTGGCGGACCAACCGGCGCTTCATGACTCGCGAAAGCTCCTTACCTGAATCGAGGGATGCTTCAAGCTCCGCAGTCGCTTCAAGCCCCTTCTCGATCTTTTTTGCAAGGTCGACCTCTTGAGCAGCGGTCAGAAGATCGACTTTTCCGATCTCCTTGAGATACATGCGCACACTGTCGGCGGTAAGACCCGGACTAGCCGTCGCCTCAGCGCGGGTCTTGGCGCGACGGTTCTTGGAGGCCACTCGTGCTTCCTCTCGAAGCAGTGCATCGATCTCCTTGACATCGACATCGGTCTTCTGGTTCTCATTTTCAACAGCAGTAAGTTCTTCCTCGTTGGGCTCCTCATCAATGTCGAATCCTTCAACGATCTCGATATCCGCAGGTTCGATATCTTCCAGATCGAGGACCTCCTCATCAAGGTCGACATCATCGGATGGCTTAGATGCCTTCGAAGGTTTCTTGGGTTGTTTCTGCTCATCTTTCTTGGTAGTTCGCTTCGGCGTAATGTTTTTCTTTTTTTCTGAACTGCTGGGTGCTATAGGAGCCAGTGTTTTCGCACTTTTCTTTTTCATTGGTTTTTCAGATATCGATATCTTTTTCGATGACCCCTTTTTAGCGGTTGGTACCGTCTTTTTCGCTTGAGCGGAACGCGAAGAGGTGCCCACCGGCTTGCGAGCTCCCTTGGTCGGTTTTTCTGCCTTGGTCGTACGTTTCGGTAAAGGTTTCTTTGAGGCTGTCGTGCGTACTTGAGTCTTCGCACCTTGTTGACGCTTTGGTTTTTCCACCACCTTCTTCTTTGATGCAGTCTGAGTTTTTGAAGATGCGCTGGGTTTCGTCATCTTTGATGTGGGTGCCCTCTTCGCTGCTGGTTTTGCGGTGGATGTCTTTGCACTATTCGTTTTGACTGCCATGTTCTCACTCTCTATTACGGTCTTGCTCGATGACATACGAAACAATATACGCAACTCAAGGGTTATTCTCCCCTATACCTATTGAGCAAATTTGATCGTGAGATCGATGAGATCGATCTAGGATGTCTCTAATAATTGTTTCTGAAGTGAGACTATCTCCTCGACAAGTCTCTGCTTACCTTCTTTATCCTCGACTCTTCGCAGCTGTGCACGAAGAAGCCGAATGCGCCGCTCCATTTGCCCGATCTTAATACTGCGCGCGAACTCGACCCCCGTATCAGGATGTACGTGTTGGCCCTCGACAAAATCGTATCCCGAGAAGACTGAGCTTACTTCCGGGCGGAGGCGTATGAGCTCTGAAAGCAACTCCTCCGGAGTTGTCTTCATGTGATCTTTTGAGGTGATGGTGGTAAACAGGACACGCATAAGTTCTGCATTGAGCATGTCGACATCTATGATCTGGGAAATGGCTTTCCGCATGGTCGGATTGGCTATCATCAATCCGATCGTCTCTACCTCGAGCGGATCATACGCTTCAGCCTGATCGTCCTCCGATAAGCCTGGCGCTTTATCCTGCGCAGCATCCTCGTCGTTTCTTCGCGCAACGACCTTCGTTCGTGAAAGGGCGGAAAGTACCTGGTTCAGGTCGATCGAGGACCCAGCGGCAGCAAAGTGATCAGCAAGATCTCGCGCATAGCTTGCAGCGATCGATGAGGTCTTGATCGGTGCGAGTATCGATACAGCATCATCAAGAGCGCGTACCTGTTGCTCGGGGCGACTGAGATCATAGGGTGCCAGCCGCCTCTCCAGGGCATAGGTGATAAGAGGTGTCGTCTGCTCGAGCAGCTCATTGAACTCACGTAGTCCCGTCTCGGTCGAGACCATATCGGCGGGATCTGATCCTGCGGGAAGGATCAATACGTCAAGCATGATCGGGTTCTTAGTCGCTTCCGGTGTGATGGTCTCGTCAATGAACTCGACCGCTCGATCAGCAGCACGCAGACCTGCCTCATCACCGTCAAAGACATAGATCACCCGTTGCGCAAAACGGGCAAGTAACTTGACATGCTGCTCGGTCAAGGCGGTGCCCAATGTTGCGACAGCATTGTCATATCCTGCTTCATGAAGCGCGATCACATCGGTGTAGCCTTCGACGACGAGGGCGGTCTTGGTCTTGACGATAGGGTTCTTAGCGACATCAAGGCCATACAGTGTGTTCGACTTCTTGAATATGGGTGTATCGTTCGTGTTGAGATACTTGGGTTGTCCCTCCCCCAGTATTCGACCACCGAACGCACACACGCGTCCTCTGATATCTTTTATCGGGAACATGATGCGATGATAAAAGCGATCCCTCAGCAATCCGTCGCCCGTACGCAGTGCAACATTGGCAGCAAGCATGTCGTCATCCTGGTGACCTTGCTCGCGCAGGTATGAGACCAGCATTCCTCCGCCTGCGGCATAGCCCAGAGTCCATGATGATGCTAACTCACTTCCGAATCCGCGAGCAGACAGGTAGGTTCGAGCTTGTGTCGGCTCACTGGTAGGGCTGCGGGTCAGCACCGCATGGTAGTAACGAGCGGTATCATCGCATATCGCGTAGATCTTCTCGCGTAATCCTCGCTTGATAGTGTCATCTGCCGTCGTCTCAATCTCGATGTGCGCGCGATCGGCAAGCAGGGTGACCGCTTCTAAAAAGGTGAGATTGTCAGTCTGCATGAGGTACCCGAAAGCATCTCCGCCGGCACCACATCCGAAGCAGTGCCACAACCCTGTCGCTGGGTCCACTTTGAAAGACGGTGTCTTCTCTTGATGGAGTGGGCAACATGCCCAGTAGAGGCGTCCTTTTCGTTTAAGAGGTGTCCGCTCGGATATGAGTCCGACCAGATCGGTCGCATCACGAATACGTGCGATGTCCTCTTCCGAGATGCGGGCCATCGCAGGATCTACCTTGGAACTCTCTGCTGTGGTGTTCTCACGTAATCAGCTTACTACTTCAGCCAAGGAATCCGCCCAAATAGCGGCATGAATACTAAGGCTACGATGGTCATCAGCTTTATCAAGGTATTCATAGAAGGCCCAGAGGTGTCCTTGAACGGATCTCCTACCGTGTCACCCACCACTGCGGCCTTGTGGGCATCAGATCCCTTTCCGCCTCCATAACCACTCTCGATCAACTTCTTTGCGTTGTCCCATGCGCCACCCGCATTCGACATCATGATGGCTAGGAGGAATCCCGAGATCAGAGCACCGGCAAGCAGCCCGGCCAGCAGTTCGAGATGGATGATACCAGCAAATATCGGGACTCCGATCGCCAACAGTCCCGGAAGAAGCATCTCTTTGAGCGCTGCCTTCGTTGAAATATCGACACAGGCAGCATAGTCGGGTTTTCCCGTACCCTTCATGATACCGGGGATCTCTTTGAACTGGCGTCTGACCTCTCCGATCATGGCATACGCCGTACGTCCCACGGCATTCATGGTCAACGCAGCGAATAGGAAGGGAATCATACCGCCCACAAAGAGCCCCGCAATGATCCAAGGTTGTTCAAGTGACATATTCGTCTCAAAATCCAAAGCTCCTAAAGCTTGTTTAAAGGCGACGAAGAGTGAGAGTGCCGTCAATCCTGCGGAGCCTACCGCAAATCCCTTAGCGATGGCTGCCGTTGTGTTTCCTACGCTATCAAGCGCATCGGTCACCGCACGTACTCCTGGGCCCATGTTGGCCATCTCGGCGATACCCCCGGCATTGTCCGCTACCGGGCCATACGCATCGACAGCTATCGTGATCGCGATGGTCGAGAGCATCCCTACGGCTGCAAGACCGATACCGTAGATGCCGGAAACATAGCCACCACCCGCAGCCTGTCCCAAGAGATAGGCGATGATGATACCGGCTGCCACAACCAAGATCGGTAGCACGGTCGACATCATGCCGACACCCAAGCCGGATATGATCGCGGTCCCGGCT
>WQXV01000031.1 GCA_009781565.1 Actinomycetes bacterium | reverse complement strand
GGTATTGCTCTCTTACTCATTGCTCGTTTCGGCGCACACGAGCCGTCTCTCATCCGAGCCATGTTATGGCTGACCACCGCACTATGTGCTGTCGGACTGATCATCTCGATCTTGCTCATGCCACTGCCGCCAATCTTTGGTCTGAGTATCGCTGGTATCTCAGCTATAGTGGGCTTACTTTCTGCAAATCGATAGTTTGAGGAGCCTACCTGAGTGGAGCTTAGGGGCAGTCGCGCCTTATGGAAGCGACTGTTGGTTGAGATCTCGCTTCGCTCGAACCGTCCGCTCCCATAAGTCGCGAACGCCCGCTCGGGTTCGATCCCCCATCACCCAACCTCACTATCCAAATAAAAACAGACGCAACAGCGTCTGTTGTTATTTGATGGTGGAGCTTAGGGGGATCGAACCCCTGACCTCAGGCTTGCAAAGCCCGCGCTCTCCCAGCTGAGCTAAAGCCCCACTTTAGCGACTACCTAGAATACCACAATTGCTGAAACGATGCGTCAGGCAAAGATTGCTCTACATCCCCGTGTTTTTTCTCGTACTATAGTGCTAGGGTATGAAACGAAACTATAAGATCATAGCGGTCCTGATTGTCGCCATGCTCATCTTGTTGGTGGGTTTCGGTCAGCTTTTCGGTCAGGAAAACCTCATCGTCGGTGTCATCTTCTCTCTGGCACTTATCCATATCAACCGCCAAGATATGCCCTATCATCCCTTCAAGATCGGTGCAGCAATGCTGGGCATCGCGCTCGTGCTCGGTGCGATCACCTGGTTCCTTGACTTCAATATCTATATCGCCGTCATCACCACGTTCATCATCGTATTCTTGGCGACCTACTACCTGTTCGGTGATTTCCAATCCTCGCTGTTCTTGCCGGTCATCATAGGCTATCTCTACCTGTTCTCTGCCTCTGATGTCGCCACCCGTGTCGACTATCGATTCGAAGCGTTGGTTGCTGGAACGGTCGTGGTGACCCTAGCACTGTGGCTTATCGCCTATATAAAAACGCGCCAGTCGATCGGTAATCTGCTCAATGAGCTTATCTTGGAGGTTGCTCACCACGCGACCGCAACAGCGGGATCATCAGAGATTGAGTTCGTTCCTGCTCCCATTGAAGACATCCTCGAGCATATCAGTGAGATCAATCGACGTCTGTACCGTCAGCCGGTGCGCACCCATGATATGAGTGCAATCACCGAGATGCGGATCAGTCTGGTCCTGACTCTCGAGCGACTCGTAATCGCACTGGAGGATCTGCGGACCTCTCATATGCCCAGCCTGGTCGAGCGCCAAGCGTTGGCCGATCTTGCTGCGTTACTCGAGGCGATCGGGGAAAGCTCCTCCGGTCTTGAGGAGTGGAGAAAGATCGAGCCCCAGATCGAGAAGTTCATCACCGATTATCGCGCTGATGTGGATGCCGACGATGTCGACGCCTCGCCGGTACTCTTCGAACTCATCGGTGCGGTGGTCGTTCTCACGCGCCAGATCGATACGCTACGCCGGCTCTGGGCACAAGACGAGGTCGAGCAGACCGAGGTCAGCGATATGTTCTGGGCACGCGAACTGCGCAAGATCGTGCGCCCTTTCACCTTGCGTCTGACCTTTGCGCTCAAGATGGCGATCACGCTCTCGATCCTGGTCGGCATCAGTTATTATGTGCCGTGGCCCCAGTTCACCTGGCTCATCTGGACGTTCGCATTCCTGATGCGTCCCTATGTGGAAGATACCGAGCAGCGATCGATCACCCGCATCGGAGCGACCGTGGTCGGTATCATCGTATTCACCCTGCTCTTTATGGTTACCGAAAACCATACCCTTCTGCTATCCATCGGTGTTCTCTTGCAGATACTGTCATTCCTGCTTCCCCCCAATACCTACCTACAGCTCAGCGTTGCGACTACGAGCGCTCTGGCGCTGGTCGCGATCGCCACGACCGAAGCAGGTCTGGTCCTATCGGCCGAACGTCTGATATTTGTGGCTATCGGAGCCTTGATCGCGCTGGTGGTGACACGATTCATCTATCCCTATCGTGTCAGTATCGCCAGTGTGGATCTGGTCGAGCGCTCACGACATCTGAGCTACCTGATGCTCAAAAAGGTCCTCGATATGCGCCTTACCTATGAGGAGAGTAACGAATATGCGCGCCTTGATACCCAAGCCAAGCACAACATCAAGGGCACAGCGCTCGCAGTCAACATCATGGAACATCAGCTGATACTCAACAGCCAGATCCGCGAATACGAGCAGGTCCAGGAGTTCGTACGCATACAACACCGGCTGATCAACGACATCTATTTCTACTATGCGATCTTTCCTGAACTACCCGAGCTGCACGATGAGATCGACTCCATCATGCACAAGTTGCTCAAGCTGATCACGCAAGTCGATGATGAGCTGGTCCGGGAGGAAGGACGTCACACGCGCTATGGTGGACCGACCTTCTACGCACGGCAAGAGGAGTTCTTGCATCATCTGAAGAAGCTGCAGCGTCGTATCAATTCGACCTATGCCTTCATCGAGGATGATGACAGTCGCCTGTCGCTTGATGCGCTCAATGACATCATCGAGAAGCTGACCTCGCCGTTCAACTACGACTGGGTCATCTCAAACCTACGCTAAAGAACAGTTAGCACGATAGATTTCAGGTAAGAAGGAAATCAAGCAGATTGCGATAGGAGCGTACAAGGAGTACGTGATTAAGCAATCTTTGCGTAGATTGACGCACTTAGATGGAATCTAGTGCGCTAACTGAAGTCTTCGGGGGAAATATTGTCTAAGAACGACTTGAACTCTTGCGCTTCACCCTCGTTGACCTCTTGGGCAGGTTGCTGAGGACGAGCGGTGAACTGGGGCATCATGCCCATCACGCGCATATCGACACCGATGCCGGTCGCTCCGGTGCTGGCTTGAAACATCTCCATCAGTGAGCCCAGCGCGTTCATGAGCGAGCCCATGATCTCTTCCTCGTCAAGCTCATCGAGCTCGGCATCGGAGCCGCTATCAAAACCCGGATCGTAGCTGGCTAGTGGCTCCTGTGTGGGAGGTGCCCCCTCGTGGACATGCACGGCATTTTTGGGAAGTGAGTTCTCGACGAACAGATGCTCGTCACAGAATACCGGTGCTTTGAGGCGGGCGGCAAGAGCCATCGCATCACTGGGACGCGCTTCGAGCGTGTTCTCTTTACCCTCGATGTCGAATACGAGACGCGCATAGAAGACATGCTCGCGAAAATCATAGATCTCGACGCGAAGGAGCTCAAGATTGGACTGCTCGATGATGGCTGAGAGAAGATCATGGGAGATGGGGCGCGGTCCGCGGATACCACGAATTCCTCCGAGCAGCGCTGATGCTTCGTATCCACCTATCTGGATGGGCATCACGCGGTCGGAGTAGAGCGCCGGACCATCGACCGGCGACAGCAGCACCACAGGTGTGCGAGTCGACGGGTCAAGCCCGAGCGATATGACTTCCACTGGTAGCATTCTGCCACCCCCTTAGCAACGTATTGTACCGCGAACTTATGAATGTATTGTGTGTGGCGGTCTGCGCTAGTTCGACGGTTGGGTGGTGCTGTCCTTCAAAATGACGTCATGGGTCCCACCCTCGACGATCGAGACGCTTGAGACCAGTGTCACACGCGAATCCTTGCGCAGCGCTTTGAGCGTGGTCGCCCCCACATTGCACATCGTTGAGCGAATCTTTGCCAGCGTGACTTTGATATTGTCATGCAAAGAGCCCGCATAAGGCACGTAGCTATCGACTCCCTCAACGAAGCTGAGGTTCTCGCTCTCGCCACTGTCGTAGCGCTGCCAATTGCGCGCACGCGCGCTTCCCTCGCCCCAGTATTCCTTCATGTAATGCCCGTTGACCATCACCTTGTTGGTCGGGCTCTCATCAAAGCGACTGAAGTAGCGTCCCAGCATACAGAAGTCAGCACCCATCGCCAGCGCAAGGGTGATGTGATAGTCATAGACCAGACCGCCGTCACTGCAGATCGGTACATAGATGCCGGTCTCCTTGAAGTACTCATCGCGTGCGGCAGCGACCTCGATCACCGCGGTCGCCTGACCGCGCCCGATGCCCTTGGCCTCGCGGGTGATACAGATCGATCCGCCCCCGATACCGACCTTGACGAAATCGGCTCCCGCGTCGGCCAGGAAGCGGAATCCCTCCCGGTCGACCACGTTGCCGGCACCGCAGCGCACTGTATCGCCATAGGTGTCCTTGATCCATTTCAAGGTGATGGCCTGCCAGTCCGAATACCCCTCACTCGAATCGATGCAGAGCACATCGGCATCGGCATCGACCAGCGCGGGAACGCGCTGCTCGTAGTCACGGGTGTTGATACCGGCACCGACCACGAAACGCTTGTGCTCGTCGAGCAGCTCAAGCTCGTTCTTCTTATGCGCATCATAGTCTTTGCGAAACACGAATGAGAGCAGGCGCCCTTCCTCATCGAGTATGGGCAGCTGATTGAGTTTGTTGTCCCAGATAATGTCGTTGGCCTTGCTCAGCGAGATGCCCTCTTGCGCGGTCACGAGCTTGTCGAGCGGTGTCATGAACGCTGAGACCGGAGTGTCGAGATCAAGGCGAGATACCCGATAGTCCTTGCTGGTGACCAGTCCGACCAGCTTGCCGCTGGCCGTTCCATCCTCGGTGACCGCGATCGTTGAGTGTCCCTGCTCCTCTTTGAGCGCAACTAACTCAGCCAAGGTCTGGTCGGGGCGGATGTTGCTGTCTGAGGGGACGAACCCTGCCTTGTGGCTCTTGACCCGCTTGACCATCGCGCATTGATCCTCGATCGATTGCGACCCATAGATGAAGCTGATGCCCCCCTCTTTGGCCAGTGCGATCGCCATCGTATCGTTGCTGACCGACTGCATGATCGCGCTTACCAGTGGGATATTCGCATAGAGTGCCGACTTCTTCCCTTTATTGAAACGCACGATCGGGGTGCGCAAAGAAACCGCAGATGGAACACAGTTTTTACCACTGAATCCCGGAATGAGGAGATACTCGCTGAAGGTTCGAGAAGGCTCTTCGTAGTAGTAGGCCATGGGGATCCTTTCGTATGGTCGTTTCGTGTGTGGGTATTTATTCTACCAGTATTATCTTACAATCTGAGGTGGTTCGCGACGCGGGTTCGCTCAGGTACGAATCGGTGTGACGACCCGCTTAAAATCAAGAGAGAAACAGACGAGGAAGCGAGATTTGATGCAGCTTGGCCGGACAGCGAAGATCCTCTTGGTCGTCACAGTGGTGGTGCTGATCGCCGGTGTGTGGGGGCTCAAACACTTCGAGGACATCGTCCACCCCGTTGTCGGCGGTGAGCTCATACCAGAGCTGCCTACCGATTACGAGGATGCGCAGAATTTTGATGAGACGGGTACTGCCACCTCACTTGACGGGCGCTACCCCGATCTTGCCCAACTCTCACGTGCCGGACTGCCGATCATGATCAACTTTGAAGGTGAGGGTTGACCGGCGTGTCGCATGATGCGACCGGAACTCGTGCAGTTCTTTGAAGACTACCAACAAGTTATCACGATCCGCTCCTTCAATCTGAGCTCCTACCCTAACGCTGCCGAAGGGTTTTCGGTCTCCGCTATCCCGACCCAATTCTTCTTCAACGCTGATGGTTCGCCCTATGTACCCCGCGACCTTGCGCTGGGTTTCCCTTTGGAGCTCTTGACCGACGCCGAAGGAACCCATACCTTGACCCGCCACGTCGGTGCTTTGAGCTACGATGACCTGGTCGCCCTCCACGATGACCTGGTCGCCCCGTGATGGCACAACTCGACCTTTTACTCGAGAGCTTCGCACGTATACTCCCTGACCTTGGGGCTGTCGCACTCCTGCTCGCGTACGTTGCTGGCGTCATCACCTCCCTGCTACCGTGTTTCTTTTCCACCATCCCGCTGATTATCGGCTATGTCGGAGGTACTGCGACCGATGCGAAGCGGGGCTTTGCCCTCTCAGCGATGTTCGCGCTCGGTATGGCGCTGACCATGACCGTCCTCGGCATTCTCGCTGCCCTGGCAGGACAGCTCCTCTTATGGGGCGGCAGATGGTTCTATCTGATCGTAGGCGCGTTGATGATCTTGATGTCCTTGCAGCTTTTCGGAGTCTATGAGTTCATCCCCTCGACCTATCTGACCTCGGTGAGCAAGAGACGCGGTATGTTCGGTGCGCTGCTGACCGGTATCTTGGCGGGGCTTTTCGCAAGTCCCTGCTCGACTCCGGTCCTGATCGTCTTGCTGAGCTTGGTCGCGACCCAGGGAAATGTTGTGTGGGGAATCCTGCTTCTTCTTTCGTTCTCGTTGGGTCATGCGGTCCTGATCATCGCGATCGGCACCTCGGTCGGTCTTGCGCGTCACATCACCAGCTCGCCTCGCTATGGGACGATCAGCACTATCCTCCAGATCATGATGGCGCTTTTGACGCTCGCATTGGGCCTTTATATGCTTTATCTCGGATTTTGAGCCACTGTTTCTCGAACCAGAGAGTCAGTTTGGTCAGCTCCTCATACAGATAGTACGAGCCGATCGCGTAGGGTAACCAGATCAGCGCCAGATGGTTGAAGATATTGGCGAACTCGAAGAACTGCCTCATGAAGATGAACATGCCGAAAAAGCCGACGATCATTGTGATGTTCATCGCCAGCTTGGCTTTGGTATAGGGCTGAGAGACGCGCCGCAACAAAAGCATCGATATGACACCGTTGAGCAGCACGCTCATCGTCGAGATCTGCTCGAAGCTCAGATGGACCAGCTGGCTCATGAGCTGAAGGGCTACCACATTGAGTATCACCAGGATCGCAGCAGGGATCGCGTCTTTGATCAGCTGGTGGGCGAACCAGTCGTGCATCTCGCTGTAATCGGGTGAGAAGGTCAGAAAGAACGAAGGGATCCCGATCATGAACACGTTGATCAAGGTGAGCTGGATGGGCACGAACGGATACTCGAAGGGTGAGAAGATGAAGATAAGCGTCAAGATGACGGTATAGATCGTCTTGACGATGTAGAGCGAGGCGACCTTCTCGATGTTGTTGACGACGCGTCTGCCTTCCCGGACCACGTGTACCATCGAGTCGAAGTCTGAGTCGACCAGCACGAAGTCGGCCACGTTGCGCGCCGCATCCGAGCCACTGCCCATCGCCACGCCGACATCGGCCTCGCGCAAGGCACGCGTGTCGTTGACCCCATCTCCGACCATGCCCACGATCTTGCCGTTGGTCTGCAGTGCGTGTACCATCTCCTGTTTCTGTGCAGGGGTCGTGCGCCCGAACACCGTATGGCTGTCCATGAGCTCTGCGAGTTCGACATCGGCAGGGACACGGCTCATGTCGGTATAATCGGTCGCGCCATCGATGGCAGCCAGGATCGCAACGGTCGAGACCGTGCGCGGATCATCGCCCGAGATCACTTTGATGTCGACGCCCTGCTCGTTGAAGAATCCAAAGGTGTCGCGTGCGGTCTCGCGGACCTTATCGACCAGCACGACCAGCGCACGTGGGCTCAGCTGCGCTGGCAGCTCACTCCCATGCAAAACTTCAGGTGAAGAAGCGAACAGAAGGACACGAAAACCATGCAGCGAGTAGTGCTCGATCTCCTCGTCAAGGCTTGTATCCATGCTTGGCATGACGTAGTTTGGCGCACCCAACACCAGCGTTCCTCTATCGGCAAAGGTCGCCCCTCCCCATTTGCGCTCGGATGAGAAGGGGACCGAGGCGGTAGCGCGCGCTGGCGAGGTCGATCCGGGTGCGAAGTGCTCTTGAAGCGCACGTGCCGTCTCATTGTCAGCAGCCATGTAGGAGACGAACTGGCGCAGCTCATCTTCGACGACTTGGGGATCGCCGACCAGTGAGATCACCTCGTCGACGGTCATCGAGCCATCGGTTATCGTGCCGGTCTTGTCCAGACACAGCGTATCGATGCGCGCAAGCGTCTCGATCGAGGGCATCGATTGGGTCAGCGTGCGGTGTTTGACCAGATTGTAAGTGCCCACCGCAAAGGCGACACCGGTCAGAAGCATCAAGCCTTCGGGCACCATGCCGACCGCGGCAGCGACCATGGCCAGCACCGAGTCGGTATAGTTCGATGTATTGAAATAGGTGCGCGCGAACAGTGCGATGCTCAGCGGGATCAGGACGATGGCGAGCAGCTTGATGATGAAGTTGACGATGCGCATGAGCTGCGAGTTCTGCTTCTTCTCATAGCGCATATCGGCAGCGATCTGCTGAGCGTAGCTGTCACGACTGACCGCCGCGACCTCGACCGCACCGCTTCCCGCCACCACAAAACTACCGGAAAAAACTTTATCTCCGGGGTTTTTGATGACCGCTTGAGCCTCGCCGGTGAGCAGCGACTCGTCCAGCTCGAGATTATCCGATTCAAGGACCATGCTGTCGGCGCATACCTGATTGCCCAGCGAGAGCAGCATGACATCGCCGAGTACCACCTCTTCTTGCGGGATGTCTTGCTCTCGCCCGTCGCGGATGACCTTGACATGGGTCTGGGTGATGACGGCGAGTTTGTCGATGGTGAGTTTGGCGCGGATGTCTTGGAATACACCGATGACGGTGTTAGCGATCGCGATGAGGAAGAAGAGTCCATTCTTAAGCTCGCCGACGGTGACTACCAAGACGAAGAGGACCAGGTTGATCCCATTGAACAAGGTCAATATGTGGTCACGGATGATGTGGGGGATCGTGCGGGTGAGTGTCTCGGGAGACGTATTGACTTGACCTCGGTCGACCCGTTCGGCGACCTGTTGCGTTGTCAGTCCATGAACGTATGCTCCCACTGCGTACCTTTCACTGGGCCCGGCATCGTGCTCACGCGTATTATTATACGCAGAACTTGCGTGAGCCCCGCATTATTGATACGCTATTCAAGCACGAATCCTGAAGGGCCCGTAGCTCAGGTGGTTAGAGCGCACGCCTGATAAGCGTGAGGTCGTTGGTTCAAGTCCAACCGGGCCCACCATGACGACTTCGCGTCGTCGACGAACCCCACTATTCTCAATCGATGCTTTTTACGGAGCTTCGCTGCGCACGCGCATGGCATCAACGAATGCTGTGTTGCTGGCCAGTGCGACCTGATCGCCGGTGACCACTCCGCGGATGATCTCGACGGTCGTGGCGGTTCTCTCACCGGTCTCTACCGCGGTCTTGATCAGCCTCTCATCGGAGACCACATAGACATAATCGTTGTTGCCCTCGGAGAAGAGCGCCTGATAGGGAACGGT
>WQXV01000030.1 GCA_009781565.1 Actinomycetes bacterium | reverse complement strand
CGTCTGCGCGAGGTCGTCAAGACCTATCACAGCGGCGAGGTCCCCTTCACCGCGCTCGATCACATCAATCTGGTGGTCCAGCCCGGTGAGTTCGTGGGCATCATCGGTAAATCCGGCTCCGGCAAGACGACCCTGATCAACATGATTGCCGGTCTCGATCATCTCAGCGGTGGTGAAATCTGGATCGATGGGGTGCCTATCCATACCTTTAACGAGAACCAGATGGCGGTGTGGCGCGGCCGTGCGATCGGTGTGGTCTTCCAGTTCTTCCAGCTGCTCCCGACACTGACGGTGGTCGAGAACGTGATGCTTCCCATGGATTTCTGCCACATCCATCGCCGGGAGGATCGGCCTGCGATCGCACTCGATCTGCTCGAACAGGTCGAGCTGGCAGATCAAGCCAATAAACTGCCGGCATCCCTTTCAGGCGGCCAGCAGCAACGCGCCGCGATCGCCCGCTCGCTTGCCAACGATCCGCCTCTGATCGTGGCAGACGAGCCGACCGGCAATCTTGACAGCAAGACGGCCGATCAGGTCTTCACGATGTTCGAGCAGCAGGTCGCCGCGGGAAAGACGATCGTGATGGTGACCCATGACAACGATCTGGCCAGCCGCACCACGCGTAATCTCCATGTCGTCGACGGGCACATCATTGATGATGACGCGACGCTATGATCTCGTCACGCATCAAAAAGATCTTTCGTGATCTGAGCAGCAACCTTCCCCGCACCATGCTCGTCGTACTCTCGATCGCAGTCGGCATCTTTGCGACCGGCGCGATCTTGGGCGCTCGCCAGGTCCTGTTGCGCGAGTTCGAATCAGATTTCGCGCAAAGCCAGAAGGCCTCGATCGTCTTCTCGGTCTCAGATGTCGACGAGGCGCTCATCGATCGCATTGCGCGCCACGAGGAGGTCATCGCTGCAAACGGCAGGCGGGTGCGCTATGTCCGGCTGCGCTTCACCCAAGATGACGAGCAGGACCCGGATGCACCAGCGAACGCGACCACACCCACACAAGATTCACTCTCAAGCTCTTGGGACTCACTCGAGTTGATCGCGCTCTCCGATTTCGATACCGAGGTCAATCGGTTCGCGCCCTATACGGCCACCGCATGGCCCCCACGCAAGGGTGATGTACTCATCGAATACTCAGCCTTGGCGGTGATCGACTATCAGGTCGGTGATCTGGTCGAGATCGACAACGGATCGGACTCGGCGACCTTTCGTGTTGCTGGATTCGTCCACGATATCAACGCGATCCCCACCCGATTCTTCCGACAGGTGACCGCCTATGTCACACTCGAGTCGATGGAGCTTATCGGAGAGCCTCCCTCTTTCAACTCGATCTATGTACGCGTCGATCCTGAGCTGACCCGTACCGAGGTCTCGACGGTGGCGACCGATATCAAGGATACGATCCTCTATCCAGCGGGGATAACCGTCAGCTCGACCAGCGTGCCCAACCCGGGCGCACATTTCTTTGGTGATATCTTCAAGGCGGTCTCGACGTTGCTGTTGGGCATGGCGCTCATGGCGCTGGCACTCAGCGGCTTTCTGGTCGTGACCACGGTCAGCGCGATCTTGGTCCAGCACACCAAACAGCTGGGTATCATGAAGGCGATCGGGGGCAGACGCGCCCAGATCGCGCTTATGTATTTCGGACTGGTCTTCTGTTTCGGTCTATGGGCCCTTCTCATCGGACTGCCGAGCGGTATGCTCTTCGGATACTTCTTCATCAACTATGCAGCCGACGTCCTTAACTTCCGCGTCGTCGACTTCTCCTATCCGGCACAGGTCGTCGCGCTGCTGGTCGGTATCGGTCTGATCCTACCGCTGATCGCAGCGACCGTACCGGTCATCTTAGGGGTGCGACGACCCATCGTCGATGCCTTCAATGCCAATGCGCTCCTCCCCAACTTCGGTGAGGGCTGGATCGATCGACTGCTCAGCCGCATACGATTTCTGGCGCGCCCCACGGTGCTGGCTCTGCGAACGACCTTTACACGCAAGGGGAGATTTGCACTCACGCTGATCACGTTACTCCTTGCCAGTGGGGTGGTCATGGCCGTCTTCACCTCACGCGCGTCGCTGATGCAGACCGTCGATGACATCGGCTCATGGTGGCGCTACGATGCGCAACTACAGCTGGCCCGACCCGTACCTAAGACCACGATCGAGGCTGAGGCACTCAAAGTCGACGGGGTCAGCTCGGTCGAAGCATGGATGGATGGCTACTCGATCATCAATCGACCGGACGGCACCAAGAACGAGCGCTATTTCTCACTGGGCTTTCCGGCTGACTCACAGGTCGCGCATTTCCATTTCGTACAGGGGCGCAACTTCGAGGAAGGCGAGCAGGGCGTGATCCTCAACACCGAACTGTTCAACGAAGAGGACTATGTCACACTCGGCAGCTTCATCGAGCTCGATATCGCTGGAGAACAGATCCAGCGAAAAGTGATCGGCGTGGTGACCGGGTCTCTGCAAGGTCCGACGCTCTATTTCGAACGCGACGATCTCGCGCAACTCATGGGAGTACCAGGCTCGGCGACCCGTGTGTTCGCACAGATGGACCAGTCGCTGACCGGTCTGGGTCAGGTGCGTCTCTTCGGTTGGGTCGTACCTAGGCTCGACCAGTCGATGGGTTCGATGCGCGCATTCAACCAGCAACGCATTGCCGATGAGCTAGAGAAGCGCTTCGACTCTCGTGGATATGCCGTCAGTGGTACCGAGACCTCGGTCCTGCAACTGGATGAGGCGCGCGGACAACTGGGCATCCTCATCACGTTTTTGATCATCATGGCCAGCGCGCTTGCCGCCGTCGGAGTGATCGGGTTGAGCGGTTCGATGACGCTCTCGGTCATCGAGTCGACCCGTGAGATCGGTATCATGCGCTCGATCGGGGCATCCCATCGTTCGATCTTTACGATCTATGTCACCCAAGGGCTCGTCGTCGGCACCATCAGCTGGTTTCTCGGGGCACTCATCTCGATCCCTCTGTCATGGGTTTTGATGCAGTCCTTGATCGGAGCGATCGGCATGAACCTTGCCTATCGTTACAGCTATGCCGGAGTCGCGATCACCCTTTTGCTGGTCTGGGCGATATCAGCGGTCGGTTCACTGCTTCCCGCCTGGCGTGCCTCCCAGGTCTCGATCCGTGACGCCATCTCCTACGAATAACTCTCGGATAACAATAACCGTGACGATCCTTTGCTTGTAGGTGTTATTCGTTGTGCGTCGATATGTGATACCGTCAATGTGTGCCAAACTAAGAGAGGTAAACCAATGAGGGGAGCTGCCATGCAGATGTTCGGATCTGATAACTATTCGCCGGTGCATCCTTCGGTGCTTGAGGAGCTTGCGCGTGTCAATACCGGTCACGTTATCGCCTATGGAGGAGATCCCTATACCGCAGAGGCGATAGAGATCCTGCACAAGCATGTGGGTGACGAGTGCGACATACTGATCACCTTCAACGGTACCGGTGCCAATGTGATCTGCCTCAGTGGGCTGCTCAAGCCTTGGCAAGCGGTAGTCTGCACGCGGACAGCCCATATCAATACCGATGAGGGAGGCGCGCCGGAGCGGATCGCAGCTGCGAAACTGATCCCGATAGACTCAGAGGATGGCAAGCTGGTGCCCGAGATGATCGAGCCGTATCTGGGCAGACTCGGTGACGAGCATTCGGCACAGCCCCATGTGATCTCGATCTCGAATGTGACCGAGCTCGGCACGGTCTACACCCCTGATGAACTACGCACTCTCTGTGATTTTGCCCATAGCAACGGCATGAAGGTCCACTGTGATGGTGCGCGTATCGGCAACGCAGCCACCTCCCTGGGCGTCTCGATCAAGGAGTTGACTGCCGATGTGGGACTGGACGCACTCTCATTCGGCGGTACCAAGAACGGACTGATGGGTGCCGAGGCTGCGGTGTTTTTCGGGCAGACCGAACCGTTCGTACGCTTCCTGATCCGCAAACAAAGCGCTCAGCTCGCCAGTAAGATGCGCTATCTGGCTGCCCAGTTCATCGCACTGTATCGTGGAGATATCTGGCTAGAATGCGCGCAACACGCCAACGCCATGACCGCCAAACTCGTCGAAGGTCTGCAAGCCCAAGGGTGTGAGATCACCCACTCTCCTGATGCCAACGAGGTGTTCTGCGTCATGGATCCTGCTCTATATAAGAAACTGAACGAGGAGTTCCACTTCTATCCCTGGGATGCTACCAGAAACGAAGTGCGTTTAGTGACCAGCTGGGATACCGAGCCAGCTCTGGTCGATACGTTTATAAAGAGATTGGGTGAACTCCAGGCATAGCCTGAGGATGGAGTTTTTGGGCTCTACCTTCTGCTACAGGGTCTGGCCTGCTACAGGGTCTGCGGGAGGAACGCGATCCAATAGTAGATCGCAAGTCCAAGCAGTGCGAAGAAGAAGGGGATGCAGATCCAGTACCATCTCTTCTCGCGTCTCATGAACTCCGCCATCGGCATATCCGAGTCACCATCGCCATAGTGGCGGCGCCATGCCAGCCCCCAACCGGTCCTGCCAAACCAGACCATCAACGCTATGGTCAAAAGTGCGATCAGAGCCGTCATGCCATAGACACCTATGCGCGTCCCAAGCGGGGTCTGTGCATCGATACCGTAGACCGCACTCTGGACATTCGAGTCCAAGAAGAGCCAGAGCGGCAAGACGATCAGTCCTGCTACGACCGCGCCATGCGATGCGCCCCAGATCGGGGGCATGAAAAAGGCCGCCCAGTTAAAACGCGGCAGCTGAGGAACAGCCTCATCAGCAGCAACATCAAGCGCTCCGTAGACGATCTCAGCTGGATGACCATGCTCACAAGTCGCCTGAGGCGTGCGGCGGACCAGATCGTTGCAGGCCATACAGAACCCGACGGTATCTTGGGGACGACGTATCACAGGTGGGGGAGCGGTACCCATAAGACGCTAGGAACCCAGCAACCAGCACAGCGCACTGGCGATGATGATCGCAGGGAGCATGTTTCCGACTGGTAGACGCTTTGACAACAAGAAGTTCAGTCCAATCGCGGTGATCAGCGCTCCACCGGCAACCTCGATACCGATGATGGCGATCTCGGGGACTACCGCACCGATCACGAACGAGAGCAGCGCGATCGATCCTTGTACGATAAAGATGGGAACGATGGACAGAAGCACGCCGGCACCCAGCGATGAGGCGAGGAACAATGCCATGAAACCATCGAGCAGTGCTTTGAGGAACAGGATCTGTGGATTACCCAATCCGTCTTGGATCGAGCCCAGGATCGTCATCGCACCGACACAGAACAGCAACGAGGAGGCCATGAAACCCTCGACCATATCTGCAGTCGCCGTCGCCGGATCTTCATCACCCGATCTGCTTTGGGCGAAAAACGGGATCTTACGCACCCGCTCGCTTAACACCTCGCCGAAACGTTCGAGCCAAAGTTCGAGACGCAACAGCTCACCGATCAAAGTCCCGATGATCAGTGAGCCGGCGAAGATTATGATGCCATACGAGGTCAGAAAGCCTCCTTGCTCGCTCAGCGTTGCCAACGCGGTCAAGGTGATGGAGAGTCCGATGATCGTGGTGACCAGACCGACACCCTGCACGACTCCCTCGCGTACACGCAGAGGGAAGCGATCACCGGCGATCGTGCCGATGGTCCCACCGATCAAGACGGTGAGCATGTTTATGAGGGTGCCGATGCCGGGCATTGAAAGAGGTCCCACCTATTTCTTGGTCAGGCTGTTGCCCGCGTCGACCCAGCCGACGGCACCACCGACCAGGCGAAAGACCTTGGTAAAGCCCGCGTCAGCGGCATAGATCGCAGCGCGATGGCTCCCATTGAGCAAGGTATAGTCGTCATAGACCACGACGATGCTTTCGGGGTTTGAGGGCATAAGCTCGAGGAATGCCTGGATCTGTTCGGTCGTCGACTCCTCATCGCGATTGATCTCGGCGTTGACCGCACCGGGAAGGTGTCCTTTGAGGTAGTCGCTTTCAGGACGTATATCGATGACGGTCATGATCTCACCCAGATCGACCCAGTCCTTCATCTGCTCGGCGTTGATGATCTCATAACGACCTTGGGCATATCCGGCAGCTACGACAAAGGCAGCCATCTCGACATCGTGCTCGTTACCATCGGGTGCTGAGCCGGCTTTGTTGCCACACCCGACCAAACCAAAAGACAACAGGCAGGTCAAGGCTATAATCAGCGTGATACGAACAATCCGCATGGATCCTCCTCACATTGGAACAGTATCAAAAGTGTATCACAAGCCGCCGGTCACGCTGCATGTACCAGATCAGGTTGCGACCTTGTGAGCGATGCAGAAGATATCAGGTGGCGAACCGCTTGTCACAGCGATTTTCCCAACCAGCCTCTTTCGGGTACTATATAGTACGTAAAGAGGTGGCGGTGCCGTGCGCATGTCGCCTGTGTTGGCGTCGAAGGTTGTGAGATTTGAGCGAGCAGACAGTAGGAAACACCCCGATCCGTGTGATCTTTTTCGATAACGAGAAAGCACACATGAAACAGTACGCTCAGGCAGCGCAGTTCATCGCGCTCTCACGTGACGTGCCCATCCGCATCCGCTTCTTCTCGCAAGGATGCGAACTGCTCTCAGAACTGAGACGCAACGAGACCGATGCGGTGATCATCATCGCCGAGCCTGACCTTGCCTGCGAGAAAGGGCTCGATACCCTGCGTCGCGTACGCGAGCAGGACCGCGTCTGCCAGATCATCTTGCTCTCGGAAAAAGACTCGTATGCCCTTGAGGGATACGAGGTCGACGCGCTCGCCTACCTGATCAAAGGATCGACCAGCCGCGAGACATTTACCACGGTCTTCAATCGTGCGCTCGATCGCGTGATCGTCGACTCACAAGAGTACATCACCTTTTCATGTGCCGGTACCTCTCAGACGTTGCGCTTGAGCGACATCGAATATTTCGAGGTGAAGCGAAAGATCGTGACCGTCCACTTTGAGGGCGGAACCTTCGATTTTTACTCCACATTGCACAAAATCGAGGATTTATTGGGCGTTCATGGCTTTATACAGGTCCATCGTAGCTTCATCGTCGCTTTATCTAAGATATCTCGGTACGACAAAGATACAATAGTGCTCGAGTCAGGTACAGAGATTCCGATCGGCAAGAACCATCGCAAGGATCTCATCCTTGCGAGAAAAGCTCTCGCCGGATGAGGTAGGTGAATGTATACTGCTCGAAGAAATAGTTGGTTGTTCGGAGGCATCTCATACGCCTCCACTCTGATTTGTGTCAGCATTCTTGTCGGTGTCGTCTGTCTTGCGGTGATAGGACTACCGTCAAAAGCGTGGGCCGACCCCTCGATAAAATATACTATCGAAGTCAACGACGTCGAGATCACCGACCTTGAGATCGAGTCGTCCATCGCAGCCGGTACTCTGGTCGAAGAGATATTGAGCCGCGCCAACCTCTCCATCTATAATTCCAAGACCGGTGAGCCCTATGATGGTTATCCTGATATCGTCGATCTCGGAGGTCTCTACAATCTGGGAGAGATCGATGAGCCGATGACCGTCAAGGTCGATATCCAGATCAAAAAAGACGATCCCTCTGCCGGTAAAGCACACTTCTGGGTCACGATCATCAAGGATTCCGGGGGTAGCGGCGGCGATAACGAAACCGATCCACCTGATCCGCCCAAGCCGCCCGATCCACCGGATCCACCCGATCCTCCCAATCCGCCGGATCCACCAGATCCGAAAGATCCAGACAAACCGGATAAACCCGAGAAGGATCCGCCGAATCCTCCTCCTCCACCACCTTCTGGTGGAAACGATACGCCCAAGACCCCACCAGCGGGCGGTACCGGATCGACTGATTATTCAGTACCGGTCACGACCAGTGGCAATGAAGGTGTCTACTGGGACTACGGCTACTACATCGATGGGTCGGCAGATCGTGGCAGCTCGCAAGGTTCCAATGCCTCTGCGAACGCTGCGAAAAAAGATACCGATGTCGTCTTGGGCCAGTCAGCGATGGAGTTGATCAAGGAAAGCGCTTCGGCGATCTCTCCTCCCGCCCCCGCGGTCTTTGTCGAGAGCCAGAAATCTCTCTTTGGTAAGATCATCGAACACATCGATGAGAACGGGACCGAAGGTTGGGTTTCGTTCTCGATCTATGCTGCGACCATGGTCGGGGTGATACCCGCCTTGATAGTCACGATCGCTGCCGATGTGCATGTGCTCAATTGGTATCAAAGACAGCAATCCAGAGGCAGGAACAGGAGAGAGCATGTTCAAGCTTAGTTCCTCACTGATATTTCTAGGGCTGGTCGGCGGATTTGGTCTGCTGATCAAACTGTTCACGTGGCGCTCTCTCGAAAAGATCGACGGTCTTCACGCGGTGTATCGTTCACCAGCGAAAAGCTCTCGCACCACGCATATCGGATCGTAATCGCTCCGCGCACGTTTTGTGCGTGAATTGACAGTACTGAATCACTCCTCTAAACTCTAATACGCTTGCACGTGCGAGTATTATTTTCGTGCGCGCTAATAGTTTTGCGCGCGAGGAGTAACCTCGACGCGAGCAGGCGTGCAACTTGACAAGTGTACCTAAGGTTTTTTAATAGCGATCACACCTTGGGGGTGTGCCCGAGTGGCTAAAGGGGACGGGCTGTAAACCCGTTGGCTATGCCTACGATGGTTCGAATCCATCCGCCCCCACCATTTAGTGGCATCTGAACGCTGTATCGCGCTGCTTGCGTACGTTGTACGCGATGCATCACGCTCCAACGCTCAGCTGCTTGCTAAACCATTTGTTGCAGATGCCCATATAGCTCAGACGGCAGAGCACTTCCTTGGTAAGGAAGAGGTCACCAGTTCAAGTCTGGTTATGGGCTCCATTACCTATTACGCAACAACCCATCAGGGTTATGCGCCGTATAGAAAATGTATCGCGAAGTAATCCGGGAGGATTATGCGCCGTATAGATTGATGGGATGCCAGGAGTGCAAGCCGATTGCCGAGGTAAGCGACCTAACGGTCGCGTCCGAGCAATCGTTGCGCAGCACGACACCGCAGACCGCAATCTAGACAAGCAGAATGGCGGTGTAGCTCAGATGGTCAGAGCACTCGGTTCATACCCGAGTTGTCACTGGTTCAATTCCAGTCACCGCTACCAGGTAAGATGCATCGCATGCGATGCCGATATAAATAAACAAGAAAGCAAAAGAAAAAGAGGCGCGGGAGCGCCACACGTGTGAGGAGAAAAGCAT
>WQXV01000029.1 GCA_009781565.1 Actinomycetes bacterium | reverse complement strand
GAGGACTACTGCATCGTCATCGTGACGCATAACATGCAGCAGGCGTCCCGTGTATCCGATATCACCGCGTTCTTCCTACTGGGAGAACTTGTCGAGTATGGGCCGACCGAGGAGCTCTTCACCAATCCTGTCGAGGAGCGCACTGAGAACTACATCACCGGTAGATTCGGCTAACACGGTCGCACTGGATTCCGTCTAAGTTTGTCGAGCTACGCAAAGATCGTTCAGTCGCGTACTAGTAGTACGCTCCTATTACGATCTGCGTACTCTCCTTCTTACACGAAATCAAGAGCAACCGTTCACATAGGCTCTGGAGTACTCACTAATTCTTACGGGTCAGTACCCAACTCCGTACGGCGTCCTCTATGTCGGTGGGTGTCGCATCGATCACTTTATCGAACCGTACCTCGCTACCTCGCAGCGCATCGATCGACTCAGGTACGGGTGAGGCATCGGGTGCCAACGCGACCACATCGTCGAGTGCCTCGAAATCAGAATGATCGACATAGGGCTCGGGCAGCGGGTCGGAGAAGCTCGTTTTGGTCAGCGCGCGCAACACCGAGGGTGCGAACTTGGACCAGTGTGCAGTCGAGACCACCAGCACCGGGTTGTCGCCTGCTGCATCAGCAGCCACATCGATACCGACCGCGGTGTGCGGGTCGACCAGATAGTGGTGCTTTTTCCAGCTGCGTCTGATCTGGTCCAGCGATTCATCATCACTGCGCCAGCCGGCCCAGAATTCGGACTGGAGGGTCTCGAGGGTGGCCTCATCGACGGTGAAGGCGCCCTTCTCTTTGAGATCGGTCATCCAAGCGACGGTCTTCTCGGCTCCCGCAAGGTGGTAGAGCAGTCGTTCGAGGTTGCTCGAGATCAGGATATCCATACTGGGTGAGGGCGTCTCGAAGAAGGGGCGCTCCGCTATGTCGTAAGTACCGGTCTTGATGAAATCGGTCAGTACGTTGTTTGAGTTCGAAGCACAGATCAACCGCCCGATCGGCGCGCCCATCTGCTTGGCATACCAGGCGGCCAGGATGTTGCCGAAGTTGCCAGTGGGCACCGCGACATCGAGCAGCTGACCTTCCCCAAGTTTGCCATCACGCATCAGGCGCGCGGTCGCGCTCAGATAGTAGACGATCTGGGGCATCAGACGCCCCCAATTGATCGAGTTGGCACTGGAAAGCGCCAGGTCAGGGTCGTGGTCGAGCCACTGGTTGAACTGATCATCGGCAAAGGTCGCCTTGACGGCGTTTTGACAATCATCGAAGTTGCCGCGTACCCCGAATACTGCGACATTATCCCCGGTCTGGGTGGTCATCTGCGCTTTTTGCAGGTCGGAGACCCCCTCTTCTGGATAGAAGACGATGATGTTGGTGTGTACGCGATCGGCGAACCCGTCGAGTGCGGCTTTGCCGGTATCTCCCGAGGTCGCGACCAGCATGAGTAGGTCGTTATCGTGCAGACCGGCAGCCCGCAGCTTCTCCAGTGAGGCCGAGAGGAACAGTGGCATGCATTGAAGTGCCATGTCCTTGAACGCACTGGTCGGCCCGCGGTAGAGCTCGAGGACATGCGTGTTCCCGTCCAACGTCGTGATCGGAGCGACCTGCTCGTCATCCCATTGTTCTCCGTAGGCTTGTTGCATGATCGTATCGATCTGCTCGTCATCGAAATCGACACCGAACAGGCGATAGATAGTGGCGGCTTGCTGCCAATAGGGCAGCTCAGCGAGTGCAAGAAGCTCGTCGTGGGTGATCGGGGGAAGCTCGGTCGGCACGAAGAGTCCCTTGGTGGGCGCGATACCTTTGACGACGACGTCGCTGAAAGCCAGATCGGTGGGTTTGCCGGTGCGGGTATCGGTGAACTTCATTGAGCAATCCTTAATCGTTAGTGTACGATTACACTATGAAGTATATCGTAGTTATATTGGATGGTGCCTCAGGGTGGCCGCTTGAAGAACTTGAGGATTGCACCACGCTCGAGGCGGCTTCGACACCGATCTTGGATCTGATGGCGCGCCAGGGACGCGTGGGTCTGGCGCATACGGTCCCTGAGGGACTGGAGCCTTCCTCATCGGCGGCTTGTACCTCGATTCTGGGCTTCGATCCTGCGCAGAATTTCGTTGGGCGTGCAGCAATCGAGGCGGCGGCCATGGGCATCGAGCTTGCCGAAGATGAGATAGCGCTGCGCGTCAACACCCTGACCCTCGATGAAGGGATCATGCGCAGCTATGCCGGTGGTCACATCACCACCGAGGAGTCACGCGCGATCATCGAGCGCCTCGCGCAGCAGCTCAACGATGAGACGTTCACCCTCTATCCAGGTGTGGCCTATCGCCATATCCTGGTCGTCAAGGGACACCCCGAGTTGCTCGAGACCACCTATACCGCTCCACACGATATCTCCGACCAGGCGGTCGAGGGGTATCTGCCTCAAGGTCCGGGAGCAGAGCTGCTTGCGGATTTCACCGATCGTGCCCGCGATCTGCTCGCCAGCGATCCGACCAATGAGGCGCGCAAAGCAGCAGCTCAGCTGCCGATCACCGATCTGTGGCCTTTCTGGCCGGGGAGTGCTCCGGCGGCGATGCCGACCTTTGAAGACACGTATCATAAGAGCGCCGCGTTGACCAGCGGGGTCGATCTGCTGTTCGGGCTTGCCAACCTCTTCAGTATCGACACCCTGCATATCGCCGGTGTCACCGATGGCCCCGATACCGACTATTTCGCCCAGGTCACCGAAGCCTTGGCTGCCCTCGATGATCATGACGTGGTCGTGATCCATATCGAATCACCTGACGAGATGGCCCACAGTGGTGATGTCTCAGGCAAGATGGACGCCATCGAGGCGATCGACAAAGAGGTGATGACGCGCGTGCTCTCCTATGGGCGCAAGAACAAGGATATCCGTGTGCTGGCGATGCCCGATCATCCGACGCCCATCTCGACCAAGACCCACGCGCGCGAAGCGGTGCCGTTCCTGCTCTGGGGTAGCGGAGTGACTCCCGATGAGGCGTCCACCTACGACGAGCGCGCGGCACGTGAAAGTGGCTGGGAGCTCGATGACGGCTATCAGGTGATGGCCGAGCTGTTGGACTTCGAACCTACGAGCATATAAGGCGGACCTCGCATGTATTTCGGACTTGAATCTATCTCAGATTTCCCCTTTGTCAGCGTCGGATTCCTTTTCGTGATGACCGGGGCGCTGGGCTATGGAGCGACCTACGCCTTGGGGCTGACCCGCGGGGGACGTGCCGCGCTCAAATTCAGCCGGTTGTGGACCCTGTGGACCGCCGCCACCTTAGGCGCAACGGTGCTCTATGCGGTGCTCAGCACCCAGTGGTCGCTCTTCATACGTGAATTCGGCTATGGTCCGCTGATCGAGATGGCGGTACTGGCCGTGGGATTCCTGCTCATCATGTGGTTCATGGCCACTCAATATGCGCGAGGCCGCATCGATCTGGACGAGCGGTTCGGGAAGAGAAACGAGAACTATCGTGCCTGATATTATGAAGCGTCTGGGACGCGACATGCTGGTGATCGAAGGAGCGATGGGTACGATGCTGCAAAGCGCCGGGGTGGCGGTCGAGGGCATCGCACCCGAGGTCGCCAACCTTGTCGAGCCTGATACGGTCCGCAACATCCATCGTTACTATACGTATGCGGGAGCCGACTGCGCGATCTCGAATACCTTTGGAGCATCAGCTCCCCAGCTTGCCAAATACGGGCTTGCTGACAGTCTCGAGGCGATCAACCAAGCTGGTATGAAGCTCGCCCGCGCAGGAGGAGCCCAACACATCCTGGCCGATATGGGCCCGACCGGTCTTATGATGGCTCCGTTGGGCGATGCGTCCTTCGATGATATCTATGAGGCATTCTCCCAGCAAGCCACCGCACTTGCAGCTGAGGATCCGGATGCGTTCCTGCTTGAGACATTCAACGATATCGTGGAGCAGCGCATCGCGCTCCTTGCCTGCAAGGAGACCTTTCCCGAGATCCCCGTCATCGCCTCGATCACCTGCACCGATGAAGGACGCATGGAGCTCTCCGGTACCGATCCGGCGACCGCTGCGATCATATTGGAGGCAGCTGGTGCCGATGCGGTGGGGCTCAACTGTGGGCTGGGACCTGATCAGATGGTGCCCCTGATCGATCAGATGGTCGCAGCGACCACGCTCCCGGTCATCGTGCAACCCAATGCGGGCATCCCTTCCCTTGATGAGGAGGGCTCTACCGTCTTTCCCGGGACCTCGGAGGAGATGGGGGTCTTTACGCAGATCGCCTACTTCAAAGGGGTCGCTGCTGTCGGTTCGTGCTGTGGATCGACCCCCGATTTCACCGGAGCGATCGCCGATGAGCTCAACAACAAAGAGATCTTCCCGGTCGCCGGCAGAGGGTTTGCCCATCCGGTGCTTGCAGGACCACGTCGCCATGTCGTGATCGGTCAAGGTGAGGTCAAACTCATCGGTGAGCGGATCAATCCGACCGGCAAGGTCGAACTCACCGACGAGCTGTTGGCAGGTACCTATGACACCGCCTTGCGCTATGCCAACGAGCAAGAGCGCGATGGCGCCGATCTGCTCGATATCAATGTGGGTGGTCCCGGGGTCGACCAGCTGGTCATGCTTCCTGAGGTCACCTTCGCGGTCGCTGCAGTCTCCAACCTTCCGTTGGTGCTCGACACGTCCGATCCCGACGCGCTCGAGGCGGCGCTGCGCATCTATCCGGGACGCGCGCTGATCAACAGTGTCAACGGTGATCCCCAAAACTATGGGCGCGTCTTCGAGCTGGCCAATCGCTATGGGGCGTGCCTTATCGCCTTGGCACTCGACGAGCGAGGTATCTCGAATACCGCACTCGGCCGCATCACGGTCATCGAAAAGCTGATCGAGCATGCAAAGCTTGCCGGCATCGGTCGCGAAAGGTTGGTCGTCGATTCGTTGGTGCTTGCCGAGGCAGCCGATCCTGATGCACCCCAGCTCACCCTTAAAACACTGAAAGCGGTCAAGCGCCTTGGACTTGCCACGGTGCTCGGCATCAGCAACGTCAGCTTCGGTCTGCCGGATCGCGCTGCAGTCAACGTTCGGTTCTTCGAAGAAGCCAAAGCGGCCGGTCTGGACGCAGCTATCATCAATCCCTCCGAGATCGGTCAAAAGCGTTTAGAGAGTACGACAGCCTCGAGCGCGCCGGTCGATCTGGCTGAGCTCTCGATGGACGAGCTTGCCGCAAAGTTCAAGTCCGGTGAGATCTTCCTACCACAGTTGATGGCGACGATCGAGACGCTCAAAGCCCAGCGTCTGGAAAAGGTGGTCGACGAAGACGAAGAGGAAAGTGCTCCCACGATCATCTTTGCCACCGTCAAAGGTGATATCCACAGCATCGGCAAGGACATCTGCGTCTCGCTCCTGCAGAGTCAGGGGTTCAACGTCTTGGATATGGGAGTCGATGTCGATATCGACCGGATCGTCGATCTTGCGAAGGCCAAGCATCCGTTGGCGGTCTGCCTGAGTGCTCTTATGACGACGACGCTTCCCAATATGAAAGCCACGATCGAGGCGCTGCATGAGGCGATGCCCGATCTGCCGGTCTGCGTCGGGGGTGCTGTGGTCACCCATGCGTGGGCCAGTGGTGCCGATGCCAACTACAGCTCCGATGCACCCGAATGCGTCACGTTGGTCCAGTCGCTGGAAGACAAGGGCGAGTGAGCTGCCCCAAGCGCATCGCGCATGGTCCGTGCGGGGCCATGTGGGAGGGAGTCTGTGAAGTGCTCGGCGATGAGCCGTGCGTCTTCGCGGGAGTAACTCAAACAGATGCCGTGGACCGGGATGAGTTTTCCTCGCCTACTGCGGCTTCGGAGAAACTATCCCGTTCAACGGCATCATCAAATACCCATATGGCAGAACGCACGGCTCATCAAGCCGATGATACTTCGCTGGGCGAACCAAAGAACATGACGTTTCGCCAGAAGGTCGAGCGCGGGCAGTTCGTCATCACCGGAGAGGTGGCACCACCTACGGGAGTCGACTGCACCGCGATGATTGCCTCGATACGTACCTGGGCACCGGTCTGTGACGCGGTCAACATCACCGATAACCAAGGGGCGACGCTGCATCTCTCCTCGATGGCTGCCGCAGTCATGGCACGGGGCGTTGGTGTCGAGTCGATCTTTCAGCAGACCTGTCGCGATCGCAACTCGCTGGCGCTGCAATCCGATCTTCTTGCCGCCCATACGCTGGGACTGCGCAACTTTCTGGCAGTGACCGGCGATAACCCCAAGTCCGACTCTCCGGTCCGCCGTATGTTCGATCTGAACTCGACCCAACTCCTCCATGTCGCAAGCGATCTGAATCGCGGCGTCGCGATGGACGGCACCTCGATAGGTGAGCCGACCGCATTCTATCTGGGAGCCGCGGCGTTTCTCGATGCAGAACCATGGGAGGCTCAGCGGGCACGTATCGCCCAAAAGATCGAGGCGGGGGCCCAATTCTTCCAGACCCAGGCCATCATGGATACCGAGAAGGCAGCGGCGCGTATCGAGCAGGTCCAACAGATGGGAGCGGCGGTCATCGCCGGAGTCCTCCTCTTGAAAAGCCCGGCGATCATCGATTTTATCGATCGACGTCTCGAGGGGCTCCATGTACACGACGCGTTAGCTCGGCGCATAAGATCGGCAGCGGATCCTTTAGCCGAATCGATCGAGATCGCAGTCGAGCAGGCTGCGATGATCGCGGAGGTCGCCGATGGCATCCATGTGATGCCGCTCGGAGACGATGAGGCTGGTATCGAGATCATCCGACGCGCAAATATTCGATAGGTAGGAGAAACGTGGCGCATCATATCGTGATAATCGGTGGCGGTCCCGGCGGTAGTGGGGCTGCGTTTGAAGCAGCACAGCGGGGTGCACGTGTCACCCTGATCGAGCGCGATCAGGTCGGTGGTACCTGTCTGAATCGAGGGTGCATCCCGACCAAGACGATGCTGCGCAGCGCCGTCGCGCTTGATGCTATCGAACACGCGGACCAGATCGCCCTCTCAGTTCCACGCGAGGCGACACTTGATCTGGATAAACTGCGACAACGCAAAGAGGATGTGGTAGCGGAGCTGCGCAGTCAGCTTGAAGCACAGCTGAAACGCGCCCACGTCGAACTGATCCGCGGAGAGGCGACGATCGACACTGATGGAGCGATCCAGGTGACCGATACCGACGGTGAGAACGCGCGCATTGATCCGGATGCGCTCATCATCGCGACCGGCAGCGAACCGTTCGAACTCCCGATCATCGATCACAGCCTTTCGCGCGTCTGGACCAGCGACGATGCGCTTGAGCTCAGCGAGATACCTGACAAACTCATCATTTTGGGTGGCGGTGTCATCGGTGTCGAGCTTGCCAGTGCCTTCGCCGCATTCGGATCGAAGGTCACCATCGTCGAGCTGGCCGACCACATACTGCCCAGTGTTGAGGCGCGCATCGTGCGTACCTTGGCAGCCTCACTCAAAGCGGCCGGGATCGAGATCTTGGCCAAGACGAGCGTCACTGATGTGGAGCAAGAGGGCGATCGCATCAAAGCCACGCTCAGCGACGGCACGGAGCTCGAGGCCGACATCTTGCTGAGTGCTATCGGACGTGCGACGGTGCTCCCCGATGGTCTCGACCCGCAGGTCCATCTGAACTATCCGGTCAAGATAATCGGTGATGCAGCCGGAGGTATCATGCTCGCCCACTTTGCCGAAGCACAGGGCGAATGTTGTGCGCGCCACCTCATCGAGGTCCTCGATGGCAAGCAAGCCACTCATCCCGCTCATCGAGAAACGTCCTCAGATGAGGGTTTGTCGACGCAAGCGAGTTCATGCACGGGAATCGATGCATCGCAGATCCCGGCATGCATATATACCCATCCCGAGATCGCCACGATCGGGCTCAGCGGTCAAGAAGCTAAAGAGAGCGGTCATGAGATCGCGAGCGGTATCGCCAAGTTCAGCGCGAATGGCAAGGCGCTTGCCGAAGGAGATGCGATCGGTTTCGTCTCGATCATCGCCGATAGAAAGACCGGCAAACTCCTCGGAGCTCAGATCATCGGACCTCATGCCGTCGAGCTGATCGCGACGATCGGTGTCGCGCTAGCGGCGGATATGACGGTCGAGCAGCTTGTCGAGACGGTCTTTGCGCATCCTACAGTCAGCGAGACGATCAAGATCGCCGCACGCCTAGCTCTATCCTCGTGTGATTCTTAGACGACTTCCTCGACGACCGCTTCGTCAGTAATAACCTCTTCTTCGACGAACTCCTCCTCGAGAGGCTCGTCTTCGACGTAGATCGTATCGTATTCCTCTTCACGTCTTTTGATGAACCAATTCAGGAGGCTCAGCAGCAAGAACAGCAGGCAGAGTACGACCAGCGGCCACCAGCAGCATTGTCCTCGTTCGGAGGGAAGCTCGCTATCGACCAGAAGCTCCTCTTCGGTGAAAAGTGCGCCCTGCTCGCCGAAGACGAAGGTCATCTCGGTCGGCGCGCCACTGCGTGACATATCGACAAAGACCGAGGCGACCAAAAGCTCGCTGGAAAAATCAGAGTTCACATCGACCGGTGTGGGCGAGACGCAGGTCATGCCGGATGGAATGGTCGCACCCGGTTGCACGTTGGTGACACCGACCTGGGCGGTCAGGGGGACGACCGCGGTCACGGTGCCATCGAGATTATCAGTAAAGTGGCTGCCACCTGCTACTTTGACCTCGGCAATACGTCCTTTTGACAGATTGACGGTGAGGGTATCGCCACTTTTGGTATAGGTCGCCGGCCACCACTCGATGCCGTTCGATTCCTGGACATCGGAAGGGGAGGCTCCGCTCTCCAGCTTGAGCTGGACGGTCGTGGGAAGCGATGCGCCTTGCTGGGCGAACACGCGATAGAGGAGATAGTCGCCGGTGTCCTCCTTCATAGCGATCGCCATGACCAGGTCTTTATCTTCATTGCTCAGTGCTCCAGCCGAAAGTGGCAAGAACGCACAAACCAACGTAATGATGATAAGTAGGGATATTAGTCTTCGCATAGCCACCCTAACACGTATACTGTATAGCGGTCATGACTTTCTCATTATAGAACAGATACAGGCGAAGTGTGAACGATAAAATCCCAGAGAGAATAGCTGCACTGCGAGCGCAATTGGACCATCATGCGGCCCTCTACTACCTCGAAGATGCCCCCGAAATCAGCGATGAGGCCTACGATTCGCTCATGCGCGAGCTGGTCGAGCTCGAGGCATCTTATCCCGAGTTGGTCACCGCCGACTCACCGACCCAGCGCGTCGGTG
>WQXV01000028.1 GCA_009781565.1 Actinomycetes bacterium | reverse complement strand
CGAGAAACGCGCCTCGGTCGGCCGATTAGACTGCAAAAAGAATCGCTCCGAAGAGCGATTCTAAAATTGCAGGTTTTTCGGAGTGTATATTAACGTTCGCGACGTTTACTCAGAGGCACACTTGCCACGGCACAACTGATAAGTACCGTGAGCAGAGGCATGAACGAGATGAGACTATCCCCGGTGGGAGGCACGACTGGCTTGTCAACGGGGATTTCCTCGAAGATCGCTTCTAGATAAACGTCTCGCGGAGGCATGAGAAAATTCAACGGATTTGCCAATACATTAGGGGCCACTGGTGGCTCTCCGACAGGTAGTTTTTCCTGCCAACCAACGAAGCGATATCCCGCATCGGGGATTGCAACAGCCATGATCGGTGTATCGTGAGTTAGTCCAGGAATGAAAACGTCACATGCATAGCGGATAACCGCGCTTGTTACCTCAACTTGTCCTCCCGGACCGGCTATTACGGTGAGGTCGAAGCCCGCGCCCGGTTGCCAAAGGTTGTAGTAGAGTGTGCCGTTCCAAATGGTAAGTCTGGCCTCTGGATCAAAATGATTATGGACGTTGATCCCCATGAGAATCTCAACGTTCTCGTCATCAGCGATAACATCGCCCAGAGCGCCCGTGCTCGAGATAGTATTCCACGTGTTGGCTCCCTCATCGCCTGAGCAATAGATATAGAGGGCACAACTGTCGCCATCGATGATCCCGATCGAGGAGAGATCGATAGGTACCGGAGTTCCCACATCAGTGCCTAATGAGGTGACTCTTGCTTCGCCGATCCTTGTCCAATTTCCACTGGCATTTGTGGGGTCATCCTGAAAAGATCCCTGCATTGCCCAGATCTCGATGTCATGGGTTCCTTGCTCAAGATTCACATCGACATGATCGAGGCGGATCGGGTTGATCGCCACGACATCGAACATGATGCCCGGCATATAGAGATCACTCGCATACATCGTCTCCAGCTCAAGAGGGGCAAGAGGTACCGCTGAGGCGACCATCGGTATTGCAAACAGAAGCAAGGTCAGTAGGCACACTAAGAGGAACTTCCCATCAATTCTTTTCATCATGTACTCCTTCGTATTCAAACACCACCATCACATCGATGTGATGCGTATCAACCACCACATCATACCGCAGATAAGCGTTTTCGTGGCTTCAAGAACAGATTACCGTATAATAGGTGGTTACCACCAGTAAGCTCGACGGCACGATTCGCGAGGGAGGTCTGCTTATGCGCCGCATAGGAATCACGGATACGACGCTTCGTGACGCCCATCAATCACTGTGGGCGACTCGCATGGAGATCGGAGACATGGTACCGATCCTGGCTACCATGGATCAGGTGGGCTACTGGTCGCTCGAGGCATGGGGAGGCGCGACATTTGATACCTGTCTGCGCTTTTTGGATGAAAATCCTTGGGAGCGCCTGCGAACTATCAAGCAGCATTGCCCTAAAACACCACTTCAGATGCTTGTTCGTGGGCAGAATCTGGTGGGATACCACCACTATTCCGATGATATCGTCGATCGATTCATCAAGGTCTCGAAGCGTAACGGCATGCATGTCTTCCGTGTCTTCGATGCGCTCAACGATATCCGCAACGTCGAGGTCTGCGCTCGTGCGATCAAAGAATGCGGAGGGCTCTTCGAGGGAGCGATCAGTTATACGATATCTCCAGTGCATACCATCGATGCCTTCTTGGAATACGCGATGCAATTGCGTGATCTGGGAGCTGATACGATCTGTATCAAGGATATGGCAGGTATGCTCACCCCCTTTAGAACCGCCGCGCTGGTCGAGGCGATAAAAGGCGAGGTCGACCTGCCGATCCATCTGCATACCCACTATATCGGTGGCATGGCTCCGATGAACTATCTCAAGGGTATTGAAGCGGGCGCCGAGATCATCGATACCGCTGCCGTCGCCCTCGCATTCGGCAACAGTCAACCCGCGACCGAGATGATGGTCGCCGCGCTCAAGGAGAGCGAGTTCGATACCGGTCTTGACCTGGATCTCCTCTTCGAGATCGCCCAGTATTGGGAGGATGTGCGCGAAACACGCAAATACCAACGCGGTACCACCTCGATCCTTTCCATGGAGGTATTCAGTCACCAAGTCCCTGGTGGCATGATGTCGAACCTGGTATCGCAGCTCGATATCCAAAAATCACTCGATCGGCTCCCCGATGTACTCGAGGAGATCCCGATCGTGCGTGCCGAGGTCGGCTATCCACCGCTGGTGACGCCGATGTCCCAGATCGTCGGAACGCAGGCGGTCATGAATGTTTTGACCGGAAAGCGCTGGAGCGTGGTCTCACAAGAGATGAAGGATTATCTCAAGGGGCTCTATGGCAAAGCACCCGGTCCGATCGCGCAAGGCCTGCGTGAGAAAGTGCTGGGAGATGACTCGTTCCTGCAAGACGATGTACGTCCCGGGTCACTTGTCACCGCAACCTATGATCAGTTCAGTGCTGAGATCGGCGATCTGGCCAAATCTGAGGAAGATGTATTGATGTATGCGCTGTTCCCCGTCGAGGCACGCGCCTACCTGGAGAAACATCGCAAGGATGCTGAGGGCATAGTCTTTATGACAGGTCATGAAGCATCGGTCGTAAGAGAGGAAGATACCGTGGATGTGGGACAGATTCGTGAACTTATGGAGACCCTCTCAGCCAGTGACATCGCTGAGATCACCGTCACCGAAGGCGAGAACACCATCACATTGCGCAAGGCAGGAGCTGCACCGGTCGCAACCGTGGAAGCACCTCTTGCCAATACGACAGAGGCGCCCAGCATACCGGCGGCCAAGGTAGGAGCTGTCGCTCCCGAGAAGGACACCTACAAAGCGATCACCTCGCCGATGGTCGGGACCTTTTATGCCTCACCGTCACCGGATGCTGGTCCCTTTGTCAAAGTAGGAGATAGCGTCAAAGAGGGCGATCCGCTCTGCATTGTGGAGGCGATGAAGCTGATGAATGAGCTCTCCGCTGAAGAAGCCGGTACCATCCGTCAGATCGTAGTAGAGGATGGAGACATGGTCGAGTACGGCAGTGTGCTCTTCTATTACGAGGCATAGCGGGCCCTTCACCTTGATCGACCCCGAATACGTGACAAGTGCGGAGTGATCCATGATACAGAAATTACTGATAGCAAATAGAGGCGAGATCGCTGTGCGCATCATCCGCGCGGCGCGTGAGATGGGGATCGCGACCGTCGCGGTGTTCTCCGAGATCGATGCCGATAGTATGCATGTGCGGCTGGCCGACGAGGCGATCTGCATCGGACCGGCTCCTTCGGTCAAATCCTATCTCATGGTCCCCAACATCATCATGGCAGCGAAAAGCAGCGGTGCCGATGCGATCCATCCCGGTTATGGCTTTTTGGCCGAGAACGCGGATTTCGTACGCCACTGCGATGAGGCAGGCATCATATTCGTAGGACCGAGCGCAGACGCGATCGATCGTATGGGCAACAAAGCTCAGGCACGTGCGACCGCGCAAGCTGCCGGTGTCCCGGTCGTTCCCGGTTCCGACGGAGTCGTGGAGACGGCTGCCGACGCCGCACAGTTCGCCGATGAGGTCGGCTATCCCGTGCTCATCAAAGCCAGCGCGGGTGGCGGCGGCAAGGGCATGCGGGTCGCTGAGAACGCCGATGAGCTCGAAAAACAGTTCACTGCCGCAAAGAACGAAGCTGCTGCAGCTTTCGGCAACGATGAGGCCTATCTCGAGAAATATCTTGCGAAGCCCCGGCATGTCGAGTTCCAGGTGTTGGCCGACTCAGCTGGCAACGCGGTCTATCTCTTCGAGCGCGATTGCTCGATCCAGCGACGTCACCAGAAATTGATCGAGGAAGCTCCTTCACCGGCGCTCACACCCCAGTTGCGCAAGAAGATGGGCGAGGCTGCCGTCGCCCTGGTCAAGGCAGTCGACTATGTCAACGCAGCGACCGTCGAGTTCCTCCTTGATAAGGATGGCAAGTTCTATTTCATGGAGATGAACACGCGCGTACAGGTCGAGCATCCTATCACCGAACAGATCACCGGTATCGATATCATCAAAGAACAGCTGCGGATCGCCTCAGGCGAGCCGCTCAGCATCACCCAAGATGACATCGAGCTCGATGGGCACGCCATCGAGTTCCGCATCAATGCCGAGGATCCTGCGCATGACTTTCGGCCCAATCCCGGTCGCATCGATCAGCTGATAGTACCGGGTGGATTCGGCGTGCGCGTCGACACCCACTGCTATCCTGGATACCTGGTGCCACCGACCTATGATTCGATGATCGCCAAGCTGGTGATCTGGGCTCCCACACGGGATGAGGCACTGGCACGCGGGGCGCGCGCGCTTGCTGAGATGATCATCGATCCGATCAAGACGACGATCCCCTTTCACCAAGCCGCACTGCGTGTCGATGATTTCATAGCGGGTGATGTTGCCACCGACTTTATCGAGACGCACCAGATCGATATCGAGGACGAGGGCTAGAAGGTAGACATCGCGTGAGTGTTACCATAGAACATTCACACGAACGAGGTTTAATAGGACCAGCACGAAACGTAAGGAGCACGATATGAGCGCAGCTCAAGGAACAGGACCACTACCTTCGTTACAGCACGAACAGGTCAAGCTCGATGGGATCACCATCGCTCCGGGAGTGGTCGAGACGATCGTCGTGCTTGCTGCAGAAGAGACCGAAGGGGTCGCCGGCGTATGTGCACGATCCTCGATCCGCAAGATGGGTGCGGTGCCCGCTGTCGATGTGGCGCTCGACGACGGGGTGATGACCTGCGACCTGCATCTGATCGCCTATTATGGCTATGTCCTTCCTGAACTGGGCCGTGATGTCCAGCGTAACGTTCGTCACGCGCTCGACGCCCAGGTCGGCATCCGACCTGCTCTGATCGATGTTTTCTTTGACGGAATCGAATTCGAGGACTAATTGATCGCATGAGCGATTATCTTGCGTTATTCTCCGCGCGGACCCACGCTCGAATCATGGCGTTGCGGCTGCTCTATCAATCAGAGTTGACCGGGCGTCCCATCGCGGATCTGCTGGAAGATGACGCATGCTTTTTCGCAAACGAATACGAGAGCCTGTGCCAGCAAAGCGTCGGCGGAAGCGATGTTATGCGAGAATGTCCCTACTTTAGCTCATGTGAATACCGCACGTTCTTCGACCAATACAGCGGCGACTTGGATTCTTACTATCTCGATATCGCCTCTGGTGTCGAGGCGGCGCGTGAGAAGATCGATGATCTGATCGAGCAGGTCTCCCAACACTGGCACATCTCGCGTATGCCGGTCGTCGATCGCAATATCGTGCGCATTGCGACCTGGGAGATACTGCGAGGATCACCCGAGGTTCCTCCTTCCGTGGCGATCCATGAAGCGATAAACATAGCAAAGGAGTACGGCGGAGAGGACAGCTCGAAGTTCGTCAACGGCGTGCTCGGTGAGATATCGAAAACAGCTCTGTGCGCAACAGCGGACCCCGTAACAGAAGTGAAATGAGGATGTGACGATGGCAAAAGAAGCTCAGTACGAGACCTACGAGGAGGCAAAAGACCGCCTCGACCAGATCGTTTCTGATGTGCGGGGCAAAGATGTCTCGCTCGAAGCGAGCCTCGATCTGCTCGACGAGGGTGTCGAGCTTGCCAACCGGTGCACCGAACTGATCGATGTCGCCTCGTGGTCACAGGGTGAGGGTACCGATGATCAAGATGAAGGACCGAGTGCTGAATCTACAATCGATCAAAGAGTTGAGGAAGAGAACGTCGGGGTCGACGAAGGAGCAGAAGCCTAGCAAGTGAGCGATACGAAGTCTCATAAGAAGGCGGATCGCATACTCGACTTTATCGAGTCGCCTGCCGATCTGAAAGTCCTGACTCTTGAGGAACTCACGCGCTTGAGCGCCGAGATACGTGACCAGATCATCGAGACCACGGCACGAAACGGCGGTCACGTGGCACCCAACCTGGGAGTCGTCGAGCTCACCTTGGGGATCTATCGCGCGATCGATTCGCCTCCCGATGTGGTGACCTTCGATGTGGGGCATCAAGCCTATATCCATAAACTGATCACCGGACGTCGTGACGCGTTCGATACACTTCGCACCTACGGTGGTATCTCAGGGTTTCCCAATCGCGCAGAATCCGACTACGATCTGTTCGGTTCCGGTCATGCCTCTGACTCACTTTCGATCGGGCTGGGCTATTCGCTCGCGCGTCTGGCGACAGAAAAACCCGGTATCGTGGTCAGTGTCATCGGCGATGGCGCGATCGCCGGTGGGATGGCTTGGGAGGCGCTCTCCACACTGGGACATCAACAGATACCGATGGTCGTGGTGCTCAACGACAATGAGATGTCGATCAATAAGAATGTCGGTGCGCTCGCCTCCTATCTGGGCCAACTCCGACTGGATCGCCGCTACACCACTCCGCGCGATGTGTTCCAGGAGCGCCTTGAACGCACCTCGTTGGGAACACGTTTGGCAGAGTTGGGTAAACGCGCGAAGGAGTCGGTCAAGCAGCTGGTCGTGCCCGGCATGCTCTTTGAAGAACTGGGTCTTGCCTATGTCGGTCCGATCGATGGGCACGATATCGCTATGGTCGAGCAAGCGGTGCGCTCAGCAAAGGCCAGTGGAGCACCGGTCGTCGTCCATGCGGTCACCAAGAAGGGGAAAGGCTTTGAGCCGGCGGAGAGCGATCCCGCGATCTTCCATGGTATCGGTCCGTTCGACGCGAAGACCGGAAAAGTGGTCAAGAACGGTGACGGTCCACCCAACTATACCCAGGTTTTCTCGCAAGCTCTCGTCGAGTTAGGCGAGGCTGAGCCTCGTGTCAATGCGATCACCGCTGCGATGGCAGCAGGTACCGGCCTCGATAAATTCGCCGATGCCTATCCCGATCGCTTCTGGGATCTCGGGATCACCGAGGGACATGCGGTCGGTTTTGCTGCCGGCCTTGCGTTGGGAGACATCATCCCCGTCTGCTCGATCTATTCAACGTTCCTTCAACGTGCCTTTGACCAGATCATCGGGGACGTGGCGCTCCAGAAGGCCCATGTGGTCTTCGCACTCGACAGGGGAGGTTTCGTCGGTGAT
Source organism: Actinomycetes bacterium (assembly GCA_009781565.1). Taxonomy (GTDB): domain Bacteria; phylum Actinomycetota; class Coriobacteriia; order WRKU01; family WRKU01; genus WRDL01. The sequence continues at coordinate 2,235 of WQXV01000028.1, read as the reverse complement.
GATGGGCCGACCCATCATGGCGTCTTCGATCTGAGCTATCTGCGCGCGATTCCCACGATGCAGATCCTGGCTCCCAGCAATGAGGCTGAGTTGGTCTCGGCCCTTCGTACTGCTGTCGAAGCCGAGGGACCCATCGCGCTGCGCTATCCACGAGGAGCGGCGGAAGGGGTCGAGATCCCCACATATCCTGAGAGTACCGTCTGGGAATATGCCAAGATGCGGCCGATAGTGCAACTCGATGAGGCTCGCGTGGCGATCGTGGCGGTCGGTCGCATGGTCGCTCAAGCTCTGAAAGCTGCCGAGCTTCTCAAAGAGCAAGGCATCATGGCATCGGTCATCGATGCGCGCTGGATCAAGCCGCTTGACGAAGTCGGTCTGCTTGCGTTAGCGAGCGATCATGATCTGATCGTCACGGTCGAGGAGAACACCGTCTGCGGTGGATTCGGGGCGGCGGTCCTCGAGCTCTTTGCGAGTCATGAAGCCGAAGTCGATACGATGATATGCGGGATTCCTGACCAATTCGCCGTCCAGGGCACGATGGATCAGCTTATCGCCGATGCAGGTCTTGATGGCGAAAGCCTCGCCCAGCGGATCATCAAACGATTGCACCAGTGAAACGTCTGCGCGCTGATGAGCTGATGGTCACGCGCGCACTTGCGCCAGATCTCAAAGAAGCAGCCGCTCTGATAATGGCTGACATGGTGCGTACGGGTACCGATAACGGTGTCATGGTCGACAAACCGGGCATGCTGCTCGCAGAGGATGCCCCTCTCACAGTCAAAGCGTCGAAGAAATATGTGAGTCGGGGAGGGCTCAAGCTCGAAGGAGCCCTTGATGCCTTCGATATCGATGTAGCTGGGTTGCGCTGCGCAGATATCGGTGCATCGACCGGTGGGTTCACCGACTGCCTTCTTGCGCATGGCGCCACAAGTGTCTGTGCCATTGATGTGGGATACGGGCAGCTCGCCCACTCCCTCCAGGTCGATCCCCGCGTCCAGATCCATGATCGAACCAACATCCGCACGGTCGAGGTCGACGCTTTGGGCGGACCGTTCGACCTGGTCGTCGCCGATCTCTCATTTATCGGTCTTTCACAAGTAGCTGAAAACATCGCACAACTCGTCGATGAGCGGGGTCAATGCATTCTGCTTGTAAAACCACAGTTCGAAGCGAAACGTGATGAAGTGGGTCAGGGAGGCATCATCACCGATCCCGCCATTCACGAACAAGTGCTCCAAGGAACCATTGAGGCACTTACTGCTGTCGGTTTGAACGTTTTGAACGTCACCGATTCGCCTATCAAAGGGGCAAGCGGAAATACCGAATTCCTGCTCCATTGCCGTAAGTCCTGATCGTGTCATAGGAGCCAAAACCCGCGCTTTTCCTGACCACAACCAACGGTCGGTATTGAGAGGTGAGCGGTGGGCATTTCCCGCTCACTATGCTATAACTCCCGCTCACCTATGCTTACCACCTTCTGATTTCAGTCAGTGCTACCCTGTAATTGAAGCTTTACCGGGCGCGAGAAACGAAAGGGAATCGCGAGTATACCGAAGGTAGGCAAAAGGAAGAAATTCGAAACAGGAAGGGGTGTATCATGATCAGTCGATTTGCAGAACTTGGAATTGTCGAGACCGTTATTCTTGTAGGAGCAGCACTGGCTTTTCTCGTTCACCCGATCGTGATGCTTGTTGCAAGCGTCTGGGCGACAGTTTCGAACCTCGCAACTGCGCCGACCACAGAGATCGAGAAGGTCTCCGGACGAGTATCCGGTCTGGCAGGCCAACACTAATCCGTTGCAGGAACATAACCAACGATTGAGGACCTCCTTTGGGAGGTCCTTTCACATGCCAAGACAAATCCGCGTCCGCATGATAGTATGCACGCATGCCTAAAGTGAACTCGATATTCGACATCATCGGGCCGGTCATGGTCGGACCCAGCTCCTCGCACACTGCCGGAGCAGTCAGGCTGGGGGCTCTTGCGCGCAATATCTATGGAGCGCAACCCCAGCAAGCCACTATCGGTCTGCATGTGTCGTTTCGCGATACTGCAGACGGACATGGGACCAAGCTTGCCCTGGTAGCAGGACTGCTTGGCATGGGGGTCGATGACATCGATATCATCCATGCGCAAGATATAGCTCGTGAACAAGGTTATGCTTACACCTTCGAGAGTATCGAGCTGATCGACGCACACCCCAACACCGCACAGTTCTGCCTGGGAAGCGGTGAT
>WQXV01000027.1 GCA_009781565.1 Actinomycetes bacterium | reverse complement strand
GATCAATTGATACATCTCATATTCACGCCCGTAATCGATGCGCCCGATAGCCTGCTCCAGTTGCTTGCGTCGCAGCGGTGAGGCCATCAGCGGATAGAACGTCGTCTGGTTGCAGCCGGTCTGTTTGACCAGCTCGAGGTCGCGTTCAAGTATCTCGAGGGTCTGTGAGGGGAAGTTGAATATCATATCGACGTTGAACGAGCCGAACTTTCCTTGCATGGACTGGACTGCCGCCAGTGTCTCCTCGGCACTCCCGGTGGTCGCATAGCGGCCCATCTGGCGCAGCAGCTCATTATCGAAGCTCTGCACCCCCACGCTGAGCCGATCCACCTTGCCATGCAGCGCATCGTAGAGTTCATCGTTCAGATCGGTCGGATTGGTCTCAGAACTGACATCGACGATATCACCGAAGAGAGATTTTGCCCGATCGATCGTGGCGACCAGCTCGTCAAGCAGCACGGTCGGCGTTCCTCCACCGACATACATGGCCCCGAAGCGGTAACCTTGGTCGGCTACCATCTCCATCTCTTGACGCAGGCTCGCAAAGTAGGCGCGTGCCCGCTCCTCTTCGAAATAGAACCGATTGAACGAGCAGTAGGTGCACAGCTGCCGGCAGAAGGGGACATGGGTATAGAGCATGTAGAGGGTGTCGGGATCGGGATCGGGCAGGCGCACGATATCATCGATATACTCACCGTTAAGATACCCGCGGTTGAGCAGGCGCGTCATCCGCGTAAGGAAGCGTTCGCTGAGCATACTACTTATACGATCGGTCGCGTCTCGATGATGACATCGACGATATCGGGATCGACCAGCGTCGAAAGATCACCGAATCCCTCTTTATCGGTCTTACCGGCTGCGATCTTGCGAATGATACGACGCATGATCTTGCCACTGCGTGTCTTGGGCAGATCGGGTACGTAGTGGATAAAGTCGGGGCTGGCGATCGGTCCGATATCCTTGCGCACATGGCCGATGATGATCTTGGTCAAATCATCGCTTGGCTCATAGCCCTCATTGAGCACGACGTACCCATAGATACCTTCACCTTTGATCTCATGGGGGTAGCCGACCACAGCGGCTTCAGCCACCGCATCATGCGCGTCGAGTGCCGCTTCGACCTCGGCGGTCGACATACGATGTCCCGAAACATTGATGACATCATCGACACGACCCTTGAGCCAGTAATAACCATCCTTATCCTTCGCGGCACCGTCACCGCTGAAGTAGTATCCGGGAAAGATCCCGAAGTAGTTATCCATCATGCGCTTATCAGATTCCTTGCCCCACATCCGGCGCAACATCGAAGGCCAGGGGAACTTGATACACAAACGCCCATCCTCATCGATGGCTGCTTCCTTCTTCTCTTCGGTCAAGATGATGGGTTGTACGCCGAAGAACGGTAGCGTGGCACTTCCTGGCTTCATCGGGGTGCATCCGGGAAGGTTGCTGATCATATGGGCACCGCTCTCGGTCTGCCACCAGGTATCGACGACCGAGCACTTGCCCTTGCCGACCTCGTGGTAGTACCACAGCCACGCCTCCGGATTGATGGGTTCGCCCACCGAGCCGAGGATACGCAACTGCGACAGGTTGTATTTTGAGGGCTCATCAGGCCCGTTCTTCATCAGCGAACGAATGGCGGTCGGGGCGGTATAGAACTGGTTGACCGCATGCTTCTCACATACCTGCCAAAAACGCCCTGCATCAGGATAGGTCGGAATACCCTCGAACATCAGCGAGGTACCTCCGATACAAAGAGGTCCATAGACGATGTAGCTGTGTCCGGTGATCCAGCCGACATCGGCCGAACAGAAATAGATGTCATCGTCATGCAGATCGAAGACATATTTGGTGGTCATCGCCGTTCCCAGCAGATAACCTCCGGTCGAGTGTACGACACCTTTGGGTTTGCCGGTCGAGCCGGATGTGTAGAGGATGAACAGAGGATGGTTAGCCTCGACCCACTCGGGCTCACATTCATTGGTGATATCGCGGCGCCTCATCTCATCATGGTAGTAGTAATCGCGTCCCGGCTTCATATCGACGGTAGCGCGTGAGTGCGAGACGACGATGCAGGTCTTGACGCTGGGCGCTTCCAGCATCGCCTCATCGGCCATGACCTTGAGAGGTATGACGCGTCCGCCGCGTTTGCCGGCATCGACCGTGATCAAAGCTTTTGCCTTCGAGTCCTGCATACGGTCGCGCAGTGCTTGAGAGGAGAACCCACTGAAGATGATGGTGTGGATCGCTCCGATACGTGCGCATGCCAGCATGGCGGTCACCACTTCGGGCACCATCGGCATGAAGATCGCGACCACATCGCCCTTCTTGATACCATGGTCCTTTAAAATATTGGCAAAACGGCAGACACGGGTCAAAAGACTTTGATAGGTATACATCTTGGTCCGTCCACCATCAGACTCCCAGATGATCGCAGCTTTGTTGCGTCGCCCATCCAACGTATGGCGGTCCAGACAGTTATAGGAGGCGTTGGTCAGCCCTCCTTCGAACCATGAGACGTACGGCTTGGTGAAATCCCACTCAAGCGTCTTGTCCCAGGGCTTTTTCCAATAGAGGAACTCCTTGGCTTGCTTGTCCCAGAACTTCTCAGGGTGCTTTACCGACTCGTCATACATCTTCTGATACTCTTCCATCGAAGAGATCCAAGCACGTTTGGTGATTTCTTTGTTCGGTTTGAAGATCTGCTCTTTTGCCATGTCGACCCTTTCGAAACGTAGGATATCTTCCATCATCGACAAAACTAGCCTAGATATCGATAGTACTCTAAATCGTCATTTTTGTGGGAGAGCGAAGGGCAGTGCATTGATAAATGTGGTGGAAAACTCTGCGTTATTGACGAGATCGAGGTGGGTGATGGCGCCTTCGATGTCGGTCGAGCAGCCGAGCGCCACCTTGATCGCGCCGATCAGTGCGGCGTTATTGACCCCGCCGAGATCGGCAGATTCAAAGTCCGTCACCTGCATGAAGCTCGGGGGTGACGGAATGGGAAGCTCAGGGGCGAAAAGCCCGATGGCGCGGGCGGCTTCGGCATCGAGGTTTCTGCCGAATGCGCCCACCAGCGAAAAGGAATCGAGTCGTTCGGGACGGATCTGCGCATGCTCGAGCAGCATATCGATACCGGTGCGCACCGCAGCTTTGGCAAGCTGGATCTCGCGTACGTCATCTTGAGTATGAGGAAGGGCAGCCTCCTCATCGAGCACGAGGCCTTCGTTATCGATCGCGCCTATCGTGAGACGATCGGCAAGCAGTTCGATCACATCGGTGCCACGCAGTTTGCCCCCGATGCCGCCGAGCACCCCTTCGAAGGTGGGACCGGCAGGCACACTGGTCACATACAGGTCTCCACCATCTCGAAGCATGATCTCCGCGTTCGTTCCCAGATCGACCAGAAGCGAAGCGCTCTCACCAGATCGATCGGCCAGACCAGTGGCGATCAGGGCAGCTCGCGCGTCGCCTCCCACGAACGCATCAAGTGGTTGCAGCATTTGTATCCCAAGCGCATTATTCTCCCGCGCCTCACGCCACAGCTCGACCAGAGGACCGGTCTCGCACCATGCGATGTCATGGGGTGTGAAGGGAGCTTGGGCCAGATTACGCGGAGCCACCCCACAGAACAGCGGTGCCATCACGCTGTTGCCAGCAACGACGATCATCTCGACATGAGACAGTATCGCTTCGGCAGCGACCTGCAGGCGATCGACGTTCTGCTCGATATCTTGATCGAATTGGGTCAGAGCAGGAAGCTGGGGATCCAACTTCCCGATAGCGCTGATCACGCTGCCCTGCGCTGCGCGTTGCAGGTCTTCGGTGCTTCCCTCCAGTGCGGAGGAGAGCCGTGAAAGCACATTGGTACCGAAGAAGACCTGTTGGTTGACATCGCGTGCATGGGCGCGTACGCTGCGCCGATCGAGATCGACCAACGCCACCTCGACGAAGGAGGTCCCCACATCGATGGCAAGGGCAAGATTATCAGCATTGAAATCCGTTGGCATGGCCGTTCTCATCTATGGGCGAGTCTTTAAGTGAGTGTGAGCGAGCGTCGTCCCACTATTCGGGCAACTGCTCGCCACCTTGCATATGCACGTGCAGATGATGGACGGTCTGGCGCGCATCATCACCGTTGTTCTGGATGATGCGATAACCGGTCTCATCGATGCCTTTGATATGCGCGACCGCAGGTACCGCTCCAAAGACATTGGAGAGCAGTTCTGAGGAGGGCTCGTCGTTGAGATTCTCGATATGCTCCTTGGGAACGATCAGGGTGTGGACAGCTGCTTTCGGCGATATGTCGTCGAAGGCGACCACGTGCTCGTCCTCATAGACGAACGGCACCTTGGCCTCACCGGATGCGATCTTGCAAAACAGGCAGTCACCTTGTGTCTTCCTCATACCATCAGCTCCTCTTCTCCTTCGACCGGTGCCGGGTCGACATCACCCAGTAGGGTCGTCACTTTCTGTTGTGCGGTCTCAAGTTTGGTCTGCAGCTCCTTGATCAGCGTGACGCCACGCTCGTACGAGGTCAGGCTGTCCTCCAATTCAAGGTTGCCGCTCTCCAAGCTGTGTACGATCGCCTCAAGTTCTGCGATACCTTCCGCAAACGTCTGCTCTGCCATTATCATTACTCCTTCTGGTTCTTGTCGCTGTTATCTCTGGTAGCCATTTCCGCTTCCTCGGTGCGCTCCACCAGTGTGAAGATCGATCCATCGGCGACCTGGACGGTCACCTGATCGTGCGCCTTGACTTTCTGTATCGAGTCGATGACACGATGGGTCTTCGAGTCGAATACCGCGGCATAGCCGCGTGAGAGGACTTTGAGCGGTGAGAGTGCCTCGAGCTGCGCACCCCGATGGGTCAGGGCGATCTGGGGCTCGGTGACCAGACGTGCTCCGGCGGTGATGAACCGCAGGCGCAGATTGGCAAGCGTCATCTCGTCGCGCTCAAGTCTGGTCGGAATTGCCTGCTCGAGGCGCATGCGCATCGATTCGATGCGGACCACATCGGCTTCGAGTTTTCCGGGAAGTGCCTGCTCGAGGCGCTGTTGAAGCGCGTCGACCCGCAAGTTGTACTGGTCGAAAGGTATGATCAGCTGTTGGAGATGGCCCGCCAGTATGCCGAGCAGTTCATCGCGCGCCGGCACGACCGTCTCAGCCGCAGCGGTCGGTGTCGAGGCGCGAACATCGGCGACCATATCGGCGATGCTGTAGTCGGGCTCATGTCCGACACCGGAGACGACCGGAGCCCCACAGGCTACGATGGCGCGTGCGACCTCCTCATCTGAGAACGGCAGGAGATCTTCGAAACTGCCTCCACCGCGTACGAGCAAGATCACATCAGGTCCGTAGCGATCAGCGGTCTGAAGCGCACGCACGATCCCACTGGCCGCTCCATGCCCCTCGACCAACGTGCCGAAGAAGAGGACATCAGCGAGAGGATAGCGCCGCGCCAAGGTGCGCAAGACATCGTGGATCGCCGCACCGTTCGGGCTTGTGATCACCGCGATGCGTTCCGGCAACCAGGGAAGCTCCTTCTTGCGAGTGGCATCCATCAGCCCTTCATCGCGCAGTTTGTTGGCAAGGGCGGCGACCTGCGCGCGCAGATCCCCTTCTCCTGCCACCTTGTAATGACGGGGGATAAATGACATCGATCCCTTGGCGGGATAGACATCGAAATGGCCCGAGACCTCGATGATCATGCCGTCTTTGAGCTCGACGCCCATCTCGGCAAAGACATTCTTCCACAGCGTGACCTCCATCACGCTGTCTTCATCCTTGAGCTGGAAGTAGTAGGCGCGATAGGTGGTGTGCGGCTTGAAACCGGTGACCTCGCCCACAATATGCAAAGGACGCGCACGCAGCGCATCCTTTGCCAGATGTAGTGCCGCCGAAACGGTAAGTGCGACCGCCTCAGCCATATACTAGCGCCTTCTTGCCATCGTGATGTAGAAGAGCAGGTAGAGCACCGAGATCATCGCTGATGCCAGATAGGTCAGCGCCGCGGCTTGAAGCACCTTGCGCGCACCCGGGACCTCCTCAGGGGTCAGCAATCCGGTCTCGGTCAACCTGTTAAGAGCCCGTGCACTCGCGTTGAACTCGACGGGCAAGGTGACCAGTTGGAAGATCACTGAAAGCGCAAAGAAGATGATACCGAGCCAGAGCAGTCCGGTCATCGCGGTGAAGAAGCCCATCATGATCAAGATGCCGGCTGCCTGCGATCCGAAGTTGACCGCTGGGACCAACCGGGTACGGATCTCGCCCCAGAAATAGCGCTGCGCGGTCTGCCCGGCATGCCCGACCTCATGGGCGGCCACCGCGGTCGATGAGATCGAGTTGACCCCGTAGACCGGCTCGGACAGTGCCACGATCCCTTTGCGTGGATCGTAGTGGTCGGTCAGCACACCCTTGGTCGCGGTGATTCCGACCGATTCGCGTGAGGTGGGAGCTCCCGGTTGCGCGGCGATCCCTTTTGCCTGCAGGATGCGCTGTGCGACTTGAGCTCCGGTCAGCCCTGATGCGGTCGGCACATGGCTGAAGCGGTTGAAGGTCCGCTTGATCCACCACTGGGTCACCAGTCCCAGCAGCATCGTCAGCAATGAGAGTCCTAAAAACAAAGGATTGAGCCCCATGAAACCGGCGCCGATCCCCTGATTCGCGAGATTGACTGATTGTTCAACTGGCATTGCGTTCACTCCTTCTCTTGTGATGGCGCGTTGCGCCACTTCTCCCTATTGAGCAGTGCTTGACCCTTAGCGTCAAGCGACACGGTCTGTACCTTTCCATCATATAGGAAAAGAGCGATCTTGCCCTTGATAAGGTCACTCAGCTCGTCTCCTATCATCATTTTACGCCAGCCCTGCATAAGTTGTGCCGAGCTATCCGGAGTTCTCGCAAATTCCTCAAGCATGGCACTGCTGGCCAACACGTTGGGTGCTATCTGGTATTCTTTGGCACGCGCTGCCACCAGCGCGGTCGCGAGTTTGACGGTCGGCTCGATCAGCGCGGTGGGCTTTTCGGGACTTTTGAGCTGGGGCAGCTCCTCTGCCGATACGCGTTTTCCCGCGCGCACTGCTGCCAGTATCTGCTGCGTGTGGGTCATGGCATGCTGGCCCAGACCGCGGACCGAGTGCAGACTGGCAGGAGAGGTCGGTTGCTTTCTCGAGATCTCGATCAACGATTCATCGGGAAGGATACGACGTCGGGGAAGATCGGCACGCATCGCCTCGATCTGGCGCCAAGCAGCTACCTCGCGAGCGACCGCGGCTTGGCGCGGTGAGAGCGAGGATACGCGCTTGACGAATCGGTACGCTTGTTCCGGTACGGTATCGGCTACATAGTCTTTCGTGGCGCGATAGGCGAACTCATCATCAAGCCAGCTCTCACGTCCCCTCTCAGCCAATCGCTCGAGGGCGATAGGATAGGCCGCTAGCAGATAGGTCACATCCTCTTGCGCGTAGGCGATCTGCTGGGCGCTCAAGGGTCGACGAGCCCATTGGGAGAAGCTACCGACCTTCTCCAGCTCGACATCGAGCATCTGTTTTATGAAGGTCGCGTAGGCGACCTGGTCAGGCATCCCCATTAGTGAGGCTGCTGATTGCGTGTCAAAGATCGGAGCGACCGGATCACCGAACAGGTGGTAGAGGATCTCGAGATCTTGCCTGCCGCTGTGAAAGACCTTGAGTATGGCGGCATCGCTCATGATCTGACCCAGTGGTGCCAGATCGAGATCTGCCAGGGGGTCTATGAGCACCACCTGATCGCCAAAGGCGATCTGGATTAGACACAGTTGCGCGTAGTAGGTCTTCTCACGGATGAATTCCGTATCGACCGCGATGACCGCACATGTTCGCATCTCTTCGATAGCTTGGGCAAGAGCCTTGTCGGTCGTGATGAGTGCACTATGTCGGCTCTCTGGATTCACAGGCCTATTCTAGCATGAGGCGGGAAAGCTCTCGATGTCCGCATCGTCAGATTCCTCGGGTCCCGTGCCCCAATTCCAGCTCTCGGACCGATACTTGTCAAGCAGTGCTTGGGGGACCTCGGGAACGGTCGCGGTGGTGCTGTGCGATGTCTCTCCGATCAATCGCGATACCAGATCGGCCTTGAAGCGGGTGAGCGTGACTGATGGTGGTACAAAGTCGACCAGATTGGCGACTCGAGACTGATGCGAATCGACTTCGCGTGCGACCACACGCTTCTTCGGCTTGAGCACACGAGCGAGGACCGTAAGGTCGCTGTCCCACAGGATAGTGCCGTGATGGAGCAGCGCGCTGCCATGATGATACTGGGCATTCCCGCTGAATTTTCTACCTTCGACGACCAGATCGTTGCGCCCGCAAAACTGCGCATCGACCCCATAGGATTCCAACACCTCCAGGATCGGACGCGTGAAGAACGAGAAGTCGTTCTTGTGGGATGTCCCATTACGAGCAATGATCGTGAAGTTGAGGTTACCCTTGTCGTGATAGACCGCTCCCCCGCCACTGAGCCGGCGCACGACCGCGATACCATGGTGCTCGGCATATGAGCGATCGACTTGATTCTCGGTGAACTGATTGCGCCCTACGATGACAGCCGGCGTGTTCTGCCACAGCATCACGATATCGCGCGTATCATCGGTCATCAGATACTCTTCGAGTGCGAGATTGCCAAAGGGGTCGGAACCGGTATTATCCAGATAGATCATCGATCTCATAGCGCTACTATTGTACTAAGATAGAGACGATCGCGTACTGACCGATCAAAGATCATGAAAGCGAGGAAGGCTATGAAGCGCACCACTCTTGTTGCCATGGCACTATTGTTGGTGTTGGGTATCGTGCTCATCACGGGATGTGGTACCGATGATCTGGCGGATTCAGAGGTTCCCATTGATGAGGATGTCGAGAGCAACACCCAGATTCCCAACCCCGTTCTCGAGCACGAGAATGTCGAGGAGATGATCGCGACTACCGGGGTGCCGATGACCATCCCTGCCGGCGTATCGGTGATCGGCGTACGCTCGATCGATGAACGACTCAACGAAGTCGAGGTGCTCTCAGGTGCGACCACCTATGTGCTGCGCAAGTCAGGCAGCACCGATGAGGATATCAGCGGTGTCCATGAGATGTGGGAGACGACCGAGAGTATGCCGTCCCTGCACCCCGATGTCGATGAGGTCACTGTCTCGCGCACGGGAGACGCTGGAGTGATCTTGTGGGATGACGGACAGTTCGCGCACTCCATCTTCGCGCCGCAGGGTTTCGATCTGGATACCGCGCTCAAACTCGTCGTGCCCTGAGGCTGCGATTCCCAAAACTGAAGAAGCCGATACTTCCTGGAATAACCTCTTGACTTTGACGTTACGTCAAGGTTTATACTTGACGTAGAGCAAGCTAAAAAGGAGGTGGGATCATGGACTATAGCATCAGTGAGCTGGCGCAACTCGCGGGCATCTCGACGCGTGCGCTGCGCCACTACGACGCAATCGGTCTGCTCCCTCCCGCCTACGCGACCGATGCGGGTTATCGCAAGTACACGACCGATGAGGTCGACCGCCTTCAAGAGATCCTGTTCTACAAGGAGCTCGGGATGGAGTTGGGCGAGATAGCATCGTTGATCGGCCAAGCTGGCTACGATCGCACCGAAGCATTGCAAACCCACCTCGCCCAACTGGTC
>WQXV01000026.1 GCA_009781565.1 Actinomycetes bacterium | reverse complement strand
TCGAGCGCACCTGCCAAGACTGCGTCGACATTGCCGCTTTCAACACCGCTTCGGACATCCTTGACCAACTGATAGGGATAGAGCACATAGTTTCTAATCTGCGAGCCCCACGTGATATCTTGTTTGGGTCCGCGCAGCTCATCGAGCTCGGCAGCACGCTTCTCTTGCTCTATCTTAAAGACGCGCGCACGCAATATCTTGTATGCTTGGTCTTTGTTCTTGTGCTGTGACTTCTCGTTTTGGCAGGTCACGACCGTATTGGTCGGGATATGGGTCAAGCGCACGGCGCTATCGGTGGTATTGACGCTTTGGCCACCGGGACCGCTTGAGCGATAGACATCGACACGCACATCCTCGTCTTTGATATCGACCTCGACCTCATCAGGTAAGGCTGGCATGACCGAGACTCCCGCAAAGGTGGTCTGCCGGCGCTTCTTCAGATCGGTCGGACTGATACGGACGAGGCGATGGGTCCCCTGTTCCGAACGGAGCATCCCATACGCGTTATGCCCGTGCACCGTAAAGGTCGCGCGATCGATCCCGATCTCCTCGGCCTCGCGTGCTTCATGGACATCGACTTTCCATCCTTTGGACTCGGCATATTTGAGATACATGCGAAACACCATGTCGGTCCAGTCCTGAGCTTCACGTCCCCCCTGCCCTGGTACGACGGTCATGATCGCGTCATTGCCATCGAATTCGCCATCGAACCAGCTGGATTGTTCAAGTTGGTCTATATGGGTCGTCAGGGTATCGAGCTGATCTTCGACTTCACCGGCGAGAACCTCATCGTTTTCACCACGGGCAAGTTCGGCTCCTAACTCGATCTCATCTGCCAGCTCGTGTGCATCGTTAAAAAGCGCAAGTTCATCGCGTAGTTGTGAAGACTGAGCCATTGCTTGCTGTGCCTGCTCTGCGTCGTCCCAAAAACCGGTCTCCAAACTGAGTTTTTCGAGCTTGTCGAGCTTGGTACGTTTCGCATCGACATGGAAGAAATTGCCGACATGGTCAAGACGTTCTCGCAAAGCTTTGAACTGGGTGTCGTAGCGCTCGAGCATTACCGGTTAAGCTCCATGGCACTTTTTGTACTTTTTACCGCTCCCACACGGACACGGATCGTTGCGTCCGACCTGCGCATAGGGATCGTTGGCATCCTTGACGACGGTCTTGGTCGCCCCTCCCCCTCCGGCCATCGCAGCTGCTGCTTGCATCTGTTTCTCGTTGGGGGTCTGTACACCGGCTGATTGTGCGGCAGCAGCGGTCGCACTCACCGCACTATCGGGAGAGGGTGCCGAATAGTTGGCGCTCTCTATCACGCTTTTTTGTGTTTGCGGTTCTGCTTGCGTCAACTCGACGTGGAAGAGCATTCGGAGGAAATCCTCATTGATCGAGTCGACCAGATCGGAGAACATCTCGTAGGCTTCGTTCTTATACTCGACGACCGGATCACGTTGTCCTATGGCGCGCAGCCCGACCCCTTCCTTGAGATAATCCATCTCCTGGAGATGCTGCATCCAGCGTGCATCGATCATCTGGAGCATCACATAACGTTCTATCTCGCGCATCTTTTCGGCGCCGATGCGTTCGACTTTGGCTGTATAAGCTCGGTGGACGAGTCCATCGAGATCACTTTGCAAGGCTTGTGCCGATGAAGCTTCCTTGATGCGCTTCTTGATACCGTCACTGATTCCCGAAAAATCACTGAACCAGCGATAGAGACCCTTGGTATCCCATTGCTCTTTGGGAGAGCCTTCTAGACAGTGTATCGCAACGTTTTGCGCTATCACCTCGCTGATCATGGTGTTGATGCGCTCGCTGAGATCTTTGCCTTGCAGTATATTGGTGCGTTCGCCGTAGATCGCCTCACGTTGCATGTTCATGACATCGTCATATTCAAGTACATGCTTGCGCGCACCGAAATGTATCGTCTCGACCTTTCTTTGTGCACTCTCGATCAGCTTTGAGACCATATTCATCTGTATAGGCATATCATCAGGAATCTCGCTTTGTTGCATCATCGCAGCGGCACGATCGAGGCGCTCGCCTCCGAACAGACGCATCAAGTCATCTTCCAGCGAGAGGTAGAAACGTGAGAGGCCCGGGTCCCCCTGCCGTCCTGAGCGCCCACGTAACTGGTTGTCGATCCGTCGCGACTCATGGCGCTCGGTACCCAGTACTGCGAGCCCACCTGCCGCGACCACCTCATGGTGCTCACGATCGGTGATCTCTTTTGCCTCTTTTAGCGCAACTTCGCGTTGTTCGTCGGTGATCTCTTCAGGATCGATCCCCTGTGATGCCAAAATCTCTTCGGCTAAGAATTCCGGGTTTCCGCCCAGCAAGATATCAGTACCACGACCAGCCATGTTCGTCGCGATGGTGACCGCGCCAAGTCGCCCCGCTTGTGCGACGATATGGGCCTCCCTCTCATGATGCTTAGCATTGAGGACATTGTGCGGGATACCGCGACGTTTCAAAATGCGTGAGAGACGCTCAGAGTTCTCGATCGAAATAGTTCCCAGCAAGCAGGGTTGGCCGCGATCATGGGCGTCAGCGACGAAATCGGCTAGAGCGTTGTATTTGGCACTCACATCCCGATAGACCACATCGATATCATCATCGCGGATCATCGGCTGATGGGTCGGGATCGCTACGACGGGAAGTTTGTAGATCTCGCGAAACTCCTGATCTTCGGTCAGCGCCGTTCCGGTCATCCCCGCAAGCTTCTCATACATACGGAAATAGTTCTGCAGCGTTATCGTCGCCAGCGTCTGATTCTCTTCCTGGATTCGAACGGCTTCCTTTGCCTCGATCGCTTGATGGAGCCCTTCGCTGTAACGACGCCCGATCATAGGACGCCCGGTGAACTCATCGACTATCAGGACTTCGCCGTCGGCCACCAGATAATCGACATCTCGATGAAACATGAATTGCGCTTTGAGTGCCTGCTGCAGATGATTGACCAGGGCTCCTGAGGGGTCTTCATAGATATCGTCGATCCCCAGCATGCGCTCGACCTTCGATATCCCCTCTTCTGTCGGGGCGATGGTACGCTTTGCTTCATCGAGTTCGTAATCTATTTCTGGTCTGAGATTGGTGATGACACGCGCAAAGTCTTTGTAGGTACCTGCTGATTGGGTCGGAACACCCGAGATGATCAGGGGGGTCCTCGCTTCATCGATCAAGATCGAGTCGACCTCATCGACGATGGCATAGAAATGCCCACGCTGTACCATCTGCTCAGGTGAGGTGACCATATTATCGCGCAGATAGTCGAATCCGAACTCGCTGTTGGTCCCATAGGTCACGTCAGCGATATATGACTTCCTTCTGACCGCAGGATCCATTTGTGAGTAGAGCAACCCGACATCAAGCCCCATGAATCGATAGATGCGCCCCATCCATTCGCTGTCGCGTTTGGCAAGATATTCATTGACGGTGACGACATGCACACCTTGCCCAGCCAATGCGTTGAGATAGACCGCAGCAGTGGCCACAAGCGTCTTTCCTTCACCGGTCTTCATCTCAGCGATCTGTCCCTCATGAAGCACGATAGCCCCGATGAGCTGAACATCGAAATGACGCATACCGGTCACACGCACCGATGCCTCGCGGACTGCGGCAAAGGCCTCAACGAGCAGGTCGTCGAGAGTCTCACCCGCATCATAGCGTGCACGGAACTTTTCAGTCAGACCTCGTAGCTCCTCATCACTGAGTGCTTTCATCTGAGGTTCGAGTGCATTGATCTTGGCGACGGTCGCTTCATAGCGTGCGAGCTGTTTGCCTGATCCTATCGACAGGAGTTTATTGAGTATATTGACCATGTAGGTGACCTCTCGTATTCCTCATCCTTTGAGTATGGTAGCATAGCGCGATTGTGCATTATATCCCACTGAGGCGAACTCATGCGAAACCCACGCGCATGCCCATCGAAACTCTTCGAGTGTCATAGTGTTCACGCATGTCTGCTGCCGATTCTCCCTGGTTCGATGAACCTCTGAGCCGATGTAACGGTGACTCGATGCACTATTGAAGCGGAGGTGCGGTAGAAGAGCACGGGCGTATCGAGATCAATCGAGGATTTTTGTTTCTCCGCAAGCCTCCGCTTATCTTCGATACTAGCGGTGGCGATCTAGCGATTTCATAAGGATTGCATAAGGAAGAATGATCACAATGCTATGGGATGTCTTAACCATCCCATAAGGATCTGTCGGCCTCAGGTATGAACCGGTGGATAAGCGCATTGCCTTGATATCAGGTTCTCCCGTTTGACGAGTACGAATGCTTCACGAGTTGATCAAATCGTTGAAAAGCGATTGGAACTCGTGGCTTGGATCGAGACCCAGCTCGTCATGGAGATACTCGACACATTCGTAGTACACATTGAGGGCATCCTCGCGTCGGCCCATCGCCTTATAGGCTCTCAGTGAAATATCGTAGAATGCCTCTCGACTGGGCTCTTGACGAAGTGCGGCGTCGATGAAGAAATGCGTCTCGGACGGTTGTCCGACATCAAGACAGATGTTACTTGCCGCTAACATCGAATCAAGATATCGTTTCCTATACCGTTCCCGATGTAGTTCGAGCCAAGAATAATCATAATCACCTACCAACAGATCACCACGATACAATTCCACGAGCTGATAGTAGTGCTGCAGAGCTACATCGAAGTCGCGCTCCAAAACGCTTTTTCTCGCCCGGATAGCAGCAGAATCAAAGCGCCCGACATCGCACTCGCACATCAGGAGATTGAGATGGACTTTTCCGCAGGTCGCACGCGAGATGATCTCCACCTGCGGCGGCGGTCCGCACTTCTTCTCCAAATAGCTGCACATCTTGGCGAGCGTGACGTAGTAGTTGTTGGCAGCGGCCTTCTTGCTCAGATCGGGCCACAGCAGCATCAGGGTGGTATCGCGCGGCAGATCGGCACCCTGCTCGAGCACCGTTCGTAAGAAGAGTTGATGCGATTTCGATCGAGCCCATCCGGACAGATCGATCGGCTCACCTTGTATCGTCATCGAGAGCCCTCCGAAGAGTTTGATGACGATCGGCTTGGTCTGTTCTTCGAATATGATGCTCACTCCGGTATCGATGCGTGTGAATCGTTTTTGTAACATGACCCGCTGATCCTGCGAGAGCATACCACTCGACTGCGCGATGGCATCACGATAGCGGACATGATCGAGGACCTCGATCAGATTTGCGGGGATCGCGTCGACTCCAAATAGGTGTGCGATGATTCCGAGCAAAGTAGGATGCACGGCACAGAGCGCTCCTACCAAAACACTTGCGTTCGGACTGGTGAGGGCCGTTCTTGCACTTTCGAGCGATCGTTTCACAGCACCTTGATCATGCATGCGGTGTGCTATCAATGCGCGAAGGCAAGCGTAGAGTGCTTGCTCGCTTATCCGCAGAGTCGTGATATCCCGATCAGCTATAAAGTGATCGAGTAACTCTTGCGCTTGTAAGAAATCGAACATCCATAGCATGACCGAGACCATGAGGAGATGAGCGGTGTTCGACAGCGCGAGCGTTGGATTCGCCTTGGCAAACTCCGAGAGTTTGACCGCAAGAGGAAGTGCCTCTCGTTTGTGTCCGGCGAAATGCAAGATCAGCAGTCGCACGATGTGTATGACGAAAGCATCCTCGAATGAAATGCCGGGGACACGCATGTTCTCATCAATCAATAGATCGAGCGCGTCATCGAACTTCTGGTCTGCGCTATGACAAAAAGCTTGCGCTGAAAGCGAGAACACATACGACTCGTTGTCGTCTGTTGGATCGATCTTTTGAAGCACCGATCCTGCCAGGTCGGTTCGACCTTGCCATGCATATGAGTAGGCAAGCTCCGCACCATACTGGCTCAGGAGAGAGCGGACACCCTTATCGTACTTCGACTCTGCCAAATAGTGCCAATAGGTCGCTGAGACATTGAAGCAGAATCCCTGATGATCTCCGTACTGGTCACGTTTTGCCAACGACGAGAGCAGATGGAACAATTCGTGTTGGCCCTTCGAAGTATCTTGCGCCATCAGCGCTTCAAGTAATAGATTCGCCTCCTGGTAGTCACCCGCAAGACGATACATCTGAACGCAGAGGACACAGAGTTTCTGCCGACTGGCGCCCTCGCAGACCTGGAGGTATTGATGTGCCTTCTCAAGTGCTTGGGGAACACGAGAGAGCACCCGCAGGATCATGACCTCCAGAACACATAGAGCATCGTAGTAGAGGGGGTTGTCTTTTCGCATGAATAAAGACTTTGCCCGACGAAGACTATGGAGCGCTTCGGTGTAGCGGAGAGCACCATAGTACATGCAGGCATAGGACATAAGTGCAAGAGGGTCGTCGCAGGCAGAGACATCGGTAGTGCTTGCCTCTTCATTCTTCGCAAGACTCTTTAGCGCAGAATCTTGCTCAATGACGAACGAATCAACAAACCTGGACATAAGATGGCTAGAATCCTTAGATACCGTCAATGCCCCCATGTGCTTCTCCCTTCACTCGCATTCTATTCAGATACGCTTTGAGCTCGTTTTGGCGGTAGAAACAGGGCTACTTACTATGGTGATAATCGGATATTCTGTCAATACCGATCGGTCACTTTTTTCAAACTATCTCTCACTGTTTTGTTATGTGCGGTTTAGGCACCATTTTATCGGGTTTTTACCATGAATTATGCGTTTGGACATAACTGTCAAAACGGCAGGATATCGTCTGTGTACATCTCTTACTAAGAAGGCCCTACCAGCGTAGGGCCAAAGGATTCTTTGGAGGCGATGCCCGGATTTGAACCGGGGATAAGGGCTTTGCAGGCCCCTGCCTTACCACTTGGCCACATCGCCACAAATAAATGAGGTCGGCTCGGCGTCATGCCTTGCCGACCCTTGAACTCGTGGAGCGGAAGACGGGGATCGAACCCGCGACCCCGACCTTGGCAAGGTCGTGCTCTACCAACTGAGCCACTTCCGCGCGAGAACTCATGGTATCAAAACCTCAACGGCGACGCAAGTAAACCCTCTCACCTCTCACACGCGATTCATGCTCGAGGATGGGTACGTCGGTACACCTCCTTGAGATGGGCTGCGCTGACATGGGTGTATATCTGTGTGGTTGAAAGATTCGCATGCCCCAGCAGCTCCTGGACGGTCCTCAGATCAGCCCCTCCCGATAGCAGGTCGGTCGCAAATGAATGACGGAAGCTGTGCGGGGTGATCTCGTCTGAGCCCAAAGCAGATCGTGCGTAGAACTTGACGACGCGGCGTATCGCGTCACTGGAGAGCCGATTGCCGCGCGATGAGAGGAAAACAGCCGGGTTGCTGAGCTTTCCTTCAAGGAGTGGTCTACTTTGCTCGAGGTAGGTCTCCAGCTTTTCGATCGCCTCAGCATAGAGGGGTACCATCCTTTGTTTGTTGCCCTTACCTGTCAGAACAACAACTCCTCCCACCCTGTCGACATCTCTGATATCGAGTCTCGAGAGCTCCCCCACGCGCGCTCCGGTCGCATACATGCATTCGAGCAGTGCTGCATCGCGCAAACCTACCTCGGTCGCGCTATCCGGCGCATCAAGTATCGCATCTATCTCGGACTGGCTCATCGTCTTTGGCAACGTTTTTGCGATCTTTGGCGTAGAGAGCAGCTGTGCGGGGCTATCTTTTATCAGACCGCGTTCGACCAGATAGTCGAAATAAGCGCGCAACGTCGCCATCTTCCTTGCGATGGTCGTGCGCGCATACTGAGCGGCGGTCAGCTCACCCAGATAGAGCCGAAGCTGCCTGTGGTCGATCCGGTCGACATCGATATCGCAGCGCTCACACCAGTTGACGAAATGGGTGAGATCGCTTTGGTAAGCTCTGCACGAATGAGCTGACAGCCCACGCACCAAGCGTTGGTTCTCGATGAAGGATTCAACGTTGGCTGACATAGTCTTCCAGATCCCTGAGCGAGCGTGTTGCGTACGCTTCGTAGCGCTCTCTTTTGCTGCGTATCCGCTGGGGCAACGGGTCGATGATCCCGAAATTTACATGCATGGGTCGGTACGGTGACGTCATCGGGTCAGTCGCATACGCAAAGAGCGATCCGGTGACGGTCGTAGTAGGGAGTACGAATGATGGCCCTTTCTGCAAGCTCTCAAAGGTATTGAGTGCGACATAGAGTCCCGATGCTATCGCCTCACCATATCCTTCGGTCCCGGTGATCTGCCCTGCAAATCTTATCCTTGGATCACTTTTGAGCGAGAAGTCCGGGTTGCAGAGACGCGGTGCATCAAGATAGGTATTGCGATGCATGACACCGTATCGAAGGATCTCTGCATTTTCGAGACCAGGAATGAGTGAGATGATACGGCGTTGTTCAGGCCACGTAAGATTGGTCTGAAAACCCACCAAGTTGTAGGCTGTCTTGTGTTTACCTTCGGCACGAAGCTGTACGATGGCATAGGCTGCCTCACCGGTATGAGGATCGGCGATACCGACCGGTTTGAGCGCTCCGTATCGCAGCGCATCGACACCTCTGCGAGCGATCTCCTCGATCGGTTGGCAGGCACTGAAGAGCTCTCCTGTCTCGAAACTATGGGCGATAGTGCGCTCTCCATCACAGAGCTCACGATGGAAATGCGTGTACTGGTCACGATCTAGAGGGCAGTTGAGGTAGTCTTTGCCGGTCCCTTTCCCGTAGCGTGAACCAAAGAACGCCTTCTCGTAGTCGATGCTTTCCGCACTTATGATCGGAGCGATCGCATCGAAGAATGCCAGATGATCACCGAGCAGTGGCTCGAGGCTATCGGCCAATGCATCGCTAGCCAAAGGCCCCGCAGCGATTATCAGGTCATCTGACGCTGGATGCTTGTTCCAAACGAACTCCTCGCGTCGTATCTCAATGCGGGGGTGTGTTTCGAGCAACGCCGTCACAGAAGCCGAGAATCCATCTCGATCCACCGCAAGAGCATCTCCCGCATCAACTGCATTCTGACGTGCGAGGCCCAACAGCTTTGAGCCCAGGATCTCAAGTTCTTTCTTCAGGAGACCTGCAGCAGTGGAGAGGTTGTCACTCTTGAATGAATTAGAACAGACCAACTCAGCGAATCGATCGCTGGTATGTGCGGGACTGGAATGTTGAGGGCGCATCTCGTACAGGAGTACTTCGACACCACGATCTGCAAGCTGCAGTGCTGCTTCGCTCCCTGCAAGCCCACCGCCAACCACGGTCACGCTCTGTGTTGTTTCACGCTTCATCGCTGACCTTTATCCCACAGCTATGAGGCGGCCATCAGGTAGACGGCTCACAAAGCCTTTAAGCTCAAGCATATTGAGTGTTACGACCACGGCGACCGTCGCTTGATGCATCTTGCGGGCTATCTCATCGATCGATAACGGCATCGGTTCCAGCATCGCTAGCATGGCCTCCTCATCAATACTTAACGCGGCTCTTCGGAGCGTATCTTTGCGCTCATCAGGCGATATCTCGTCATCACTTTGCTCATACTCAATACTAAGAGCAAGCGCATCGATCAGGTTTTCTTTGCAACAAAGTGGCATAGCACCGTTACTCAATAGATAGTGAGGAGCAAGAGATTCTGCTGAGAAGATCGAACCAGGCACGACGGCGATCTCAACATTGAGATTCTCAGCCCAGTTCACCGCTGAGAAAGTACCGCTTGGCATACGTCCCTCCACCACCACTATGAGATGTGAGCATGCCACGATCAACCGGTTGCGTTCGATGAACGTGTAACGCTTGGGTCTTACTCCCCACGCAAAGGGAGAGATGATGCAACTGCGCTCCACGATCTT
>WQXV01000025.1 GCA_009781565.1 Actinomycetes bacterium | reverse complement strand
CTGTATCGAGGGAAGCAGCGTCTTTGTCATAAGCTCGGTTATCTGGGCGCCGATCTGTGCTGAGAGCTCTTTTTGCAAAACCCCCATGATCTGGACCATTGAGCTTTCAAGCTCTTGTTCTATCATCTCCTCGACTTTCGAGAAGTCGACGACCTTGCCGATCCAAGAGAAGATGATCGCTTGCGCCTCAGTAGAGTTGATATAGGCTTCGAGCGAGCCGGGTACATCGGCAGGGTCGAAATACGTGGAGCCGATATAGCCCTGGATCAGCTGGTAGGCCAGATCGTAGAGATCCTCAAGCTTGAAATCGAGTTGGACCGATCCCAGTATCTTGGCCAGATCGAGCTCGAACATACCCTCGAAAAGCGCGGGGTCCAGATCGAGTTTGAGATCGAGGTCTTCAAGAGCTGACAGGTCGATAGTGGAAAGATCGAATCCCGACAGGTCGATCTGTGACATATCGAGCCCGGAAATGTTGATCTGCGACATATCGATCGCGGACATGTCAAACGATGAGAAATCCATCGATGAGAGGTCCATCTGAGACAGGTCCATACCAGACATATCCATCGATGAGAAATCCATGCCTGAGAGGTCCAAGTCGAACATATTGTCAAGCGCCGAATCATCCATACCGAACAGTGACGAGAGGTCGAGCTCCGCGCTTTGAGGATGATCTATCTCATCTTGGAAGGTGCGCCCCGAGATGATGTTGAGAGCCGGATGGGCAAGCTGCTCTTTGACGATCGGCTTGGTCTTCGCTTGCTCGATCAAGTGCTCCTGCAGACGGGGCGTATACGCAAAACCGGGCATGAGCGCCTGAGCTTGCGATTCACCGTTGTGTTGTACGATGCCGACGATCCGCAGCGTGATCCCCTTCTTGACAAGAGGTCTCATGAAAGCGGTATCCTCGATCTTTGAGAGCCACACGTTGTGCTCGGTGTCCCTGGTATAGGTGTCGGCACGATTGACGACCTTGAACGTCACCGCCATGAGCTCGTCGGGCGTGAACGCAAGCCGCTGCTCATCGATGACGATCTCCTCATCGTTGATGACCGCCCTGACCATGTCATCGAACTCTGACTGGTCGCGCAGCCCCATCGAGTAGAGCACGAAATCACTCACTCCCCCCGTCGGGCCCAATACGAGCACACACTCGTCATATTCGGTCGCCCACTTGCCGGCGACCACATCATATTGGGCTTCAAGCATCGAGAGGCTGTCAAGCATCTCGGAAAAGACATTGGTCAGTGACCCTGAGGTGATGACCGAGCCGAACTCGCCCATACTACCACCGAGCATGCCACCACCGACCAGTGAGCTCAGTGATGTGTTGGGGTTGAGCTGACGCTGGGTATCGGTCGCGTCGTTGCTAAATATCAGCGGTTTGATGTCATAGCCATACGAGATGATGTTGGCGTAGTCGTAGACATCGGTCTCCCCACTTTCGAGGTATTTCTTGAGCGATGCCAGATCGTTGTTATCGATACTCGAGATCATGTTCGCCACGATCTTGGTCTCCGGGATGATGAGGCTGCTCTCCTGATCGGACGCATCGTCTCCCGAGTTCGAGCTATGAATCGCCGTGAACATCGACATGAAGCTCGCATTCTCCGTCGTTGGCGCCTCTTCTTGCTCGCCACCGGAGAATTCTGCTCCCATCGACATGAAGATCGAGCTGATATCGAACCCGGTGCTCTCGATGGTGAGCGGATAGAGCGAAAGCGTCTCTTCCTCGATACGCGCGATGTAGTTGTTGACCCCGTTGGCCAGCGAGAGGATCGCCGCGATGCCGATGATGCCGATCGAGCCGGCGACCGCGGTCATGATCGTGCGTCCCTTCTTGGTCATGAGGTTGTTGAACGAGAGCGCGATCGCGGTCAGAAACGACATCGACGTGCGCGCGATCGCCTTTTGCGGCTGCTCTGCTGTCACATCGGGATAGAACGGATTGGAATCGGCGGTCACGCGACCGTCGCGCAGGTTGACGGTACGGTTCGCGTACTGCTCGGCCAACTCAGGATTGTGCGTGACCATGATGATCAGGCGCTCCGCGGCGATCTCACGCAGCAGCTCCATGATCTGCTCGGAGGTCGATGAGTCCAGAGCACCGGTCGGCTCATCTGCCAGCAAGATCTCAGGGTCGTTGATCAACGCACGCGCTACCGCGACACGCTGCATCTGTCCACCGGAGAGCTGGTTGGGTTTCTTTTGGATGTGATCGCCCAGCCCGACGCGCTCGAGTGCCTCGATGGCACGCTGACGACGCTCGGCGCGCTCGACACCGGAAAGGGTCAGTGCAAGCTCGACGTTGGAGAGCACCGTTTGATGGGGGATCAGATTGTAGTTTTGGAACACGAAGCCGATGCGGTTGTTGCGGTAGGTGTCCCAATCGCGGTCCTTGTACTCCTTGGTCGAGACCCCGTCGATGATCAGATCGCCCGAGTCATATTTGTCCAGACCGCCCACGATATTGAGCATGGTGGTCTTGCCTGAACCCGAGGGGCCCAAGATAGCGACGAACTCGTTGTCGCGAAACGCGATCGAGACATCATCGAGCGCCATCTGGGTAAACGAGGCGGTCGTATAGGACTTATCTATATTGACTAGTTGCAGCACCATGACTCCTTTATCGTGCGTCCAGTTTTTCTGTGTCGCTCGCTCAGCATTCTTTGAGCTCTTCGCAACCTGGGAGGCTTTTTGCCAGTTTGCTCATGATCCGGACATACTCTTTTGCGTCGTCCTCACCTAGAGAGCTGAGCATCTTGGAGATGACCTCTTGCATCATCTGATGATGTTGCTGAGCCAACTGGTGGCCTTTCTTGGTGAGCTCGCACACGATGCATCTGCGATCCTCCGTATCGATGCGTCGTGTGATCAGCTCCTTCTTCTCAAGATTGTTGAGCGCATTGGCGACTCGAGCGGAGCTGACATCCATCACTTGACCGATCTCAGAGGGCAAGACATCGCCCTGGCGATTCGCAATGTAGTCGATGATGAACGCTTCTCCGCGAAACGCTTCATTGATCTGCTGTTGTGGCTTGATGTTGTGGAGCGATCTCATCTCATCCATGAGTTGAACCGCAAGTTCGTCAAATCCCATAGGTGTGCCTCCATCAAAGCGTACGGGAATTAGTTAATACTGTTATATAATAATGGTGTTAGTATCTATCGACCTAACTTATTACCGAATCGTCACCACAACTCCATAAGTAGATTCTTGAGACTTGGAGCACTGCGGCTTCGCTGCGCGACAAAAGATGCCCACCTCACGGCGGGCATCTCAGGTATCAGGACTTACGTCACAGAATTGCAGAACTTACGAAACGTTACGCAGAAAGCTATGCGGGAATGCTCTGTAGGAATGTTATGCAGGAACGACGCCGGTGACCTCGGGAAGCGCCTCTTTGAGTACGCATTCGACCTGAGTCGCCAACGTGAACTGTGACATGGGGCAACCCTTGCAGGCTCCTTGCAACTCTACCAGAACAGTACCGTCATCTTTGACGTCCACCAGGTTTATGTCTCCCCCATCTGCCTGCAGACGTGGGCGGATCGTATCGAGTACTTCTTGGACCGCTGCTTTTTCAAGAGCCATGATCGTTCCCTTTCAACTGAGGTTAATGCGCTTCATTATAGCAAAGCATCAAACGGTTTCTTGCACGAGCCGATGGGCTTCACAATTGGGATCGAGCACAAGAGGAACGGACTCCATCTCCATATGGCGCCCGTCGAAGTTGATGAGCCGACCGAAGCTGACATCGTCGGAGCCGATCAATATCTTGATGCATTCGAGCGCTTGCGTTGAACCGACCACGCCCGCGACCGCCCCCAGGATCGCGGGGCTTTGTTCCTCGGTCAGATCACGTATTCCCGCACACTCGAGGCACGCATGGTCGTTATCGATGCAGAGAATCCAGCCGTAGAGATCGCGCACCCCGGCTTCGACCAAGGGGACTCGTGCGCGCAGGCAAGCGCGCCCGACCTCTTTGCGCACCTCATAGGAGTCCACGCAGTTGATGACGCAATCGACATTGACCAGCAGCTGGTCGAGCTCCTCACGTGTCAGATACTTGCTGATGGAGATGATGGTCGAGACCCCGTTGATGCTGCCTGCCGTTGCCTCGGCGCTCTCAGCCTTGTTCTTGCCGATGTCGTGGATCGAGTGGAGGAACTGACGGTTCAGATTGCTCAGCTCGATGGTATCTCCATCGGCTACGATGATCTTGCCGACGCCGGCACTTGCTAGATAGGTGATGACCGGTGAGCCGAGTCCCCCAGCGCCGACGACCAGTACCAAGGCATCGTCGAGCTTTTTCTGCCCCTCTTCGCCGATCTCTTCGATCCCGACTTGTCGCGCAAAGATGATCTCTTTCTCCATCCGAGGATCCATCTTAGCCTCCCCCGACCGCGGGAAAGACCGATATCACATCACCCTCTTCGATCGGGGCTGACAGATCGGAGTGATGACCATTGATCAGGAATATCTTGACCTCATCTTGCCTGATACCGAGCGTTTCAAGTATCGCAGCACCATCAGGAGCTTGCCCGTCTTCAAACTGGTAGGACTTCTCGCGCCCCTGGCGCAACGTCGCAAACAAACGCACTTCTACCACAGCGACTCCTCTTTGCTTCTTCTTTCTCTCTGACCTGCTCATCATAGCACGCTGCCGAGTTCCCCGTGCCGGCGTGCACCAATGAAAGTGTGCCGCAAGGACCGAAGTCTCTGCGGCACACCTTGTACTGACTAGATATAAATGTTCTAGGGGTTGTTTGAGCAGGAGCGCGAGCCGATTGTGATGGGAATGTAGTTATCTACATGACCGATCAATCGTTGCGCTGCGCGACACACTCAAACAGGTCCTAGCACATTTATAAACCGAGCTTGGCTTTCGTAGCGGCAGTCGGGAACGCTCCTTCCCATCCGCGCAGCTCGTAGTACTCGCCCAGCATCTTGTCCAGATCAGAGGTCTCGCCCTCCGAGGGACCGGCGACGATCGGGTCATCGAGGACGCGCTTGGGAAGCGTGTCGTCGCTTGCCTTCATGCCGGCGGCTTGGTTGAACATACGCTCGAGGTTGTAGATCCGCTCGCCGACCTCAAGGATCTCATCAGCTGTGTACTTCGTACCGGTCGCTGCATTAAGGATGTCAGCGTATTCGGGAGCACCGAGTGCGAACGAAGTGAACAGGCACATACCCATCGAGTCGATGACTGCGGTCAGATCCTGGAAGATCTTGCACCACAGTGCCTTGCCGTCGGTGGCAAGACGATCGAGCTGCTCGGGAATGCCGAGTACCTCGGGGCTGGTCAGATACCCACGGACGTGGCAACCACCACGGTTGCTGGTCGCATAGGTCAGACCCATACCCTTGACACCGCGGGCGTCATAGGCTGGCATATCCTGCTTCTTGACCGACATCGAATACTCGGGATGTCCGTAGTGATCGCATAGTCGATACGATCCCTTTTGCATCAACTGACCAAGTTTCGTCTCCCCGGCTCCCATACGACGCGTCCACTCGACGATCGCTTCTGCGCTACCGAACTCAAGCGGCACCCCTTCGCAGTCTGCTTCGGTGATCAGTCCGCGTTGATAGAGCTCCATCGCTGACGCGATCGTGCACGGTGCCGAGATCGAGTCGAGTCCATACTCGTTGCACAGATGGTTCGCCTCACTGATGGCGCGCAGGTTATCGACGCCACAGTTGCTCCCATAGGCCCAGATGGTCTCATACTCGGGACCTCCAATGACCGCACCGTCGAGCTCGATGATGCGCCCACAGGCGATCGGACAACGGAAGCATGCGCCATTCTTGACGAGCAGCGTCTCGGCCAGTGTCTCACCTGAGATCATCTCGGCGTTCTCGTCATAGGACTCCTGCCAGTTGCGCGTCGGCAACGAGCCGATCCCATTGATGATGTTGACGAGCACCGCGGTACCGAAGGCACCGAGGCCTTCACCGGTCACACCGTTCTCCTTGAGCTTGCCCATAGCGTCTTTGTTCGCTTTTGCGAGGTTCTCGGGATGGGCGACATCGATGGTCCCACGGGACGTTGAAGTCACCGCGATGCCCTTGAAGTTCTTCGAGCCGACGACTGCGCCCACACCGGAGCGCCCCGCGGCACGATCGAGATCGTTCATCACGCAAGCGTTCTCGGAGAGCGCCTCACCGGCTGGACCGATCAAGAGGACCGACGCGTCGGGGTCGGTCTCATGGATCTTTGCGGTCGCCTCGGCGGTCTTCATACCCCAGATACGGTCGGCATCAAGCAGCTCTGCTTTGCCATCGACGATGTTGAGGTAGAGAGGATGATCGGCTTTACCCTCGAGGATCACCGCATCCCAACCTGCTGATTTGAGCGTCGCGCCCCATACTCCACCGGAGTTCGAGCATGCGATCATACCGGTCAGCGGTGACTTGGTGATGACCATGTAGCGTCCCGCTGTCGGAGCGGCTGCTCCGGAGAGCGGTCCGGTCGCGATGATGACTTTGTTGTCTGGCGAGAGCGGATCGACCGTCGCTACTCCCTCATCGAAGAGTAATTTGGTCGCCCACCCGCGTCCACCAATGAATTTCTTAGCGTTTTCTAGATCGAGGTCTTCGGTCTTGACCGTCTCGTTGGTCAAGTCTACACGCAGGACCTTCCCTGCATAAGAGGTGGTACTCATAGGCCATCCTTTCCTATTACGGAACGACTGGTATCTTTCCAATCACGGGAGGCTCTAAGTATCCCCTCAGGCCCATCGATAACGTCGGGCATATGACGTTATTCGATACCGACCTCATTGTATCGAAAAAAGCCGGTTGCGAATAAAAATGCGGTGCCCTTCGTAGAACACCGCAAAATCTTCAAACTATCAAAACCTAGGCGAGCGTCCTAGGCGAGCGTCCTAGGCGAGCGTCCTAGGCGAGCGTCCTAGGCGAGCGTCCTAGGCGAGCGTCCTAGGCAAGCGTGTAGTAGCAAGCCTTTGGCGAGACGATCTTGCCCTCGGCCTTAAGCTCCTTGAACGCTTTGCTGACCTCGACCTTCTCAACGCCCAGGTCATCAGCTACTTCTTGGGCTTTGAGTGGTTTTTCCGCCTTTTTCAACGTAGCAAGTACTTTTGCATCGATATCCATGTACGTTCCCCTTTCGATGACTTCGCATAACTTGTCTTGTCCTGTCCTGTCTTATCGTTCACGCACACCGTGATTATACGACAGTACTGCTTTGATCGGTCGACGATCTGCTTATTGGATGAACTCCATATCACGTCTTCGATGACCGATGAATCCGAGCGCGAACATCACGAGGGCGAGCGAGACGACCACGAAGATCGGCAGCCATCGATACTCGTCGACTGGCAGCTGTGGCATGTAGCCGTAGGGCGAGAGTTTGGCAAGCCACTCGGGTACGTTGAAGAGCTGCCCGAAATAGAGCACGATAAACGCATAGCCCAGATAGATCCAGGCTGCAATACTTTGCCGGGGAAAGAAACCGATCAAAAGCATGGCGACACCCAGCATGAAGAGCAGAGCCGGAGCATAGACCATACTTGCTTTGAGCATGGTCAGAAGCGGTATCGGGTTTTTCATGACCGGATATGAACCTGCCCACAAGCCAAGCGCGTTGAGGAACGGCACGAGAACGCATGCCGCTGCGGCGATCAGGAAATATCCCGCGAGCTGCTGGGTGCGCGAAGCGGCACGAACCAAAGTGTTCTCGGCATATCCCTCGTTTTCTTGGGAACGCGCTTTGAGAATGAACTGGAGGATCGGAATGGTCCCGGTAATTGTCAGAACGATCATGACATAGGTGATAAACTGCATCGGATCTCCGGTGAAAAGCTCGCGTAAGACCTCATTGGACTCGATGAATCCCTCGAGGTCTCCCATCACCGTGCCATATGACATGCCGAGAACAAAGATCGAGATCGCCCACACGATCGCCGGCACGCGCAACAAGCGCCACGCCAGACCGGCTGGCGAGCTGAGCTGCGCTGATGCTTCGCTTCTTCCCGGTCGTGCTGGTATCAATCCGGCATCCACATCACGGATCGCACTGAGCCAAAATGCGATAGCTGCGCCGGTAATCGCCAACGCTCCCAAAACGAGGACCGGCCACCACCGGTTTGCGCCAAACGCAGAGATGCGCACCACAATGCCCAAAGGTGAGAGCAAACTGAGCAGGTCGATATCTCGCACATCTCCGATCGCACGCAGTACGAAATCGAACGCGAGATATCCGAAGGAGAGCGCTTGCGCGGTTCGCGCACTCGAAGTAATCTGGCAGATGATCGCGGTAATTGCAGCAAATACCATGCCGACCGCTCCGATCGCGGCGCCATAGAGAAGCGAGCCCGCTAGATCGATCCCTTCTGTCCCTAGCAGCGCCAACCCAATGCTCATCGCCAAGGCGAGCGCTCCGTTGAGCAGCAACGCGGTCACAAATGCAGAGGCTAGGTTGCTCAGACGCCCGACCGGATGCGAGCGGACGACTTCGAGATAGCCCGCCTCCTCATCTTGGCGTGTGTGACGTACCATATGCAAGATATTCATAGCAGCCACAAACAGCGCGGTCCACAGTGTCAGGTAAAGGGCGTAGATCTCTCCAATCGAGACCTGGGTGATATCTTCGACATTGACCGGCCCCATGATGGCGATCATTGCGGGATTTTTCATCGCTTCGACCGCGATCGAACGCTCGACCGCACTGGGATACATGTCTTTTATCGCGCTTCCAAATCCCACGACCAGAACGGTCAGACCGATGAACCACAGCAGCATGCTGATACGATCGCGTCGAAAGATCAGGCGGCACAGTGCCGCGGTGTTTGCAAACATCGTGCTACCCTCGCGTATTCTCGTAATGGCTGAGGAAGAGGTCTTCAAGTGTGGGTGGTGAGCTTGCCAGCTTTACGACCCCGAACTGGGTGAGGTGCGCCAGCACCTCATTGGTACGCGTCGTATCGACCGAGAAATCGGTCTTATTATTCGAGCGCCTGATATCGTGGATCCCCTCCAGTGTTTCAAGTCCCGCGATCTCTTGTTCGGTCTCGACCGATATCCGGGTACGTGTCAGATGGCGCAGCTCGGCAAGAGAGCCGGTCTCGATGATCACCCCGTCCTTGATGATGCTGACCCGGTCGCAGAGTTTTTCGACCTCATGCAGGATATGGCTGGAGAGCAGCACCGTCTTGCCTTCTTCTTTGATGCGCAAGACTTGATCTTGGAATGTCTTTTCCATCAGAGG
Source organism: Actinomycetes bacterium (assembly GCA_009781565.1). GTDB lineage: Bacteria > Actinomycetota > Coriobacteriia > WRKU01 > WRKU01 > WRDL01. The sequence continues at coordinate 920 of WQXV01000025.1, read as the reverse complement.
GTCCAGGCCACTGGTCGGCTCATCGAACAGATAGAGCTCAGCATCGACCGCAAGCGCTGCGATCAGCGCTACTTTTTGGCGATTGCCCTTCGAGTAGGTTCGGCATTTCTTGGTCGGATCGAGATCGAACAGATCGATCAGCTCCGCGCGACGATTCGGACCGTTGCAGCCACGCAAGCGGATAAGGTAATCGATGACTTCCCCACCGGTCAGATTCGGCCATAGACTGATGTCGCCGGGCACATAAGCGAGGCGCTTGTGGATCTGTACCGCATCAGTCCAGACATCCTTGCCAAAGATGGTCGCGGTACCGCTGGTCGCCTTCAGGATTCCGAGCAGGATGCGAATGGTCGTCGTCTTACCAGCCCCATTCGGTCCGATGAAACCGAAGATCTCGCCAGACTTCACCCTCATATCGATCTCTTTGAGCGCATAGAACTGACCGAATCGCTTCGAGAGTTTTTTAATGCTGATGGCTTCGTTCACGAGCGTGCCTCCTACCAATCCCGAAAACCTCTTCACTTTTTATTGTTTTATGATAGTCCTCATCGATGCGTGTCAAGCACGAAGATACTGAACCGTTCATCTAATACTTTTTGAGAATGTCGTGGTGTCCCACGTCGAGCAGCGCAATCGTCTCGTCGTCTTGGTGGTGCCAGATGATACGGATGTCCATGTTCGCACTTGACTCGAACAGGTCATGTGCGCTGTGGAGGTGTTTGGTCCGCAATGCGCTATAGTGGGGATCTTTTACCAGTTCTGCCAGCGCCTTCTTGACATGCGCTTGCTCGTCTTTTGACAGTGTCTTGAAACCCTTCTCAAAATGATGAGAATACGAGAGACGATAGGTCATCAGATGCCTTGGGGCTCTGATCCATCGCCAAGAGCGATGACCTCGATACCCTGTTCCTTGCAGCGCG
>WQXV01000024.1 GCA_009781565.1 Actinomycetes bacterium | reverse complement strand
GAGGTCACCGAGTCAACTGACGATAACTTCTACAGCCTTGCCTATATGGTCGGAGACGTGAACTTCTCTTATACCTTTGCCCTCCAAGATGACGGCACGTTGGTCAGTCGCGTCAGCGTCGAGGATCTGGGCGTGGACCAGATCTATACCAAGAGATAGTTGCTGGTCGTCACCGGTGAACTAAAGGTGGGTACCCACCGAGCAAAGAAGAAGTGAGCTGCAGGCAGATTACCTACAGCTCACTTTCAAGTTGACTGAACCCGTAGCGCTACGAGAGCATCCTCTTCCTCGATCTCTCAGATATTGCGAGGCAGAGAGCAGCGCACGCCATTACAGCCAGAATCGGATAGATCACCGAGAGCGAATCACCGGTGGGTACATCATTGAACACCAGCGGATCGGTTTTCTTCTTGCCAATTATGTCGATATCGTCCCCGCCAATGGGTTCCTTGTTGTCAATCGATGAAAGCCTCCACTGAGCGACCAAGGTGACATCCTTGGTCACCGTATAGAGACCATCAGAGGTACCGACATAATCCTCGCCGTCGAACCAACCTTCAAAATCATAATCGAGTTTGCTCGCCATCGGCAGATTGATGACCGCGCCCGATACAACAGTGATCGTGAGCGGTTGCGGCTCACCACCGTTGACTTCGAAGCTCACGGTGAAGAGCTCCTCTTGCTCACACGGGAAGCCCGGCTTGAGCCACTTGGTCGCAAGGATCCTCGCATGATCATGTTGACGATGGTTGACCTTGAGGACGAATCCGACTTTGACATGATAGTGATCGCGAGGAGATCCACCGAACAGTACCTCATCGTAGCCTTCGATGAGTTCCTCACCAGCAGACAGAGCACTGATGCCTTCGAAGGTCTCACCTTCTGCACTCAGAGCCTCTATCGCGGCATCATCAACATCGATGTTGCCGTAGCTCTTCAAGGTACTACCATCCAGATGGAACAGGCCGTCGCTCGAATCGTAGAGGATCTCATAGCCGGTCGAGATACCCAAGCATTCGAAGACCGGTGCCAGCCGCGCGATCAGCTCATCGTAGTTGGTCGAAAGGGTGAAGTGCTCATCCTCAAGCCCCTCAATGGGATCGGCAAAGATGATGACCGAGCCCTCACTCTTGATGATGCGGATCACATCGACCAGCTCGCAGTTGATCGCCTTGATCCGTGATCTTATCTGAGGCAGCCTCGCGCATGAGACGCCGCCCTTCATGCACGACATCAACTCGAGCGCATAGTGGCATGCCAGTATATTGACGAACTCGTCGCAGTCATTCTCGCTCAGATGTGTCCGTGCCCAGTAGCGCGCGTTCTCCAATTGTTTGATCGTCTCTCGCATATCGGAGATGCAGTCCCTGATGTCGCTCACGAAGCAGCGATATTCGTGGAGCCGGGCCTGTTTTGCGCTGTTCGAGATGTTGGGGTTGCTGAGCACCGCTGCCGTTTGCTGCGCCTCTTCAAAGAGCGCGACTTGGAAGGCTGCCGGCATGACGTCGGCGACCTCGGCTACTTCGGCTGGAACGTTTGATGGCGAGCTGAACAGACCCATGAGCGCGTTCCAGGTGTCGATCACGTTGGGGATGACGGTCTGGAACTCAGCGATCAGGATCGTGAACGCATCGGCAAAATTGCCCTTGAACAGATTATCCAGTCCCATTCCGAAACCAGAGAGATTACGCACGATGGCACCGGAGGCACGCAGGAGCGAGCTCAATCCGGTCGGGTTGCCCAGTAGCTGACCACCGAGCGCATTGATGGTGTTGCCGATCGTGCTCAGGCTTCCTGGATCGATCTGGACACCGCTGCCCAGCGTACCGCTGAGCCAACTGTTGAGAAGCCCCGCCAGACCACCGGTGATCGCACCACCGACATCGGTATTGCCCATCAGGTCAGGTAAGAGGTTGCTCAGCCCAGTTGCTATGAACGCGTCGATCAGGTCGGCAAAGTCGAACAGGGTATCAGAGAGTACGTATCCGACACCGGAGAGATTGCCCAGGCTGAAATCGGAACTCAACGTGCCTATCTTGTCGACGAGCAGGAGTGCATCGTTGACCAAGCGGACCCCGGATCCCAAGATCTGGATATAGGGCCGGATCGGCTCCATGATATTGAGGATGGGGCCGAGTACCACATTGATCTGTGCCAAAGCATTGTTCATCAACCCTTGATAGGTCGATTCGAGCCCATCTGCCGCCGTGTTGTATGCTAGCGGGGTACCTGCAAGGACTCCAAGATCGGCGGTACCCACCGCAAGATCGACTGCGGCACCGACGATGGTCCCGACAAGCGGAGCAAGTGACTCCTCAACGCTCAGATTGCCTGAGGTATCGATACCGATAAAGTTCAGCGTATCCCTCAATGATTTGAGTTGCTCGAGTGTCTCAAAGTTGAGCCCAAGTGGTCCCAAGAAGGAGTTCATGGTCTCATTACTCAGACCGATCGTACCGATCAGATCGATGATGTTGACGATGTCATCAAGGCTGCCGATTAAGATGTTGAGATCGCTCACGAGTTGTGAGAGGTTCGCATCATCTTCCAGAAGCGCATCGATCAGCGCTTCGGGGTTGGCCTTGACCTCGATCAACTGCGAGCGTGCTTTCGTATAGCGCGCGATCGCTCTCTCGAGCGGATTGTACGGTTTTCCTTCGCAAAGATCATCGAGCGTACCGCTCATAACGGTAACGACATCGGCTTTATTGGCCAGTATACCGAACAGCCCGCTACTGTAGCCGGGATGGAAACTTGATACGAATTTGATTTTCGCGCCACCCAAGAGCGGGACTGAGAACCCAGCCTCATATCCTCCTTCTTGGAGGAACGCGAGTGCATTGGCCTGTTTCTTTGTGGGGGTATCACCCCAGCCCCCATAATTGATCAACCCTGATCGATACGTGCTATCGTAGAGCACATCTGGATTCGGAAAGCTCGAATTCGGCTTCATCCAATCAGTGGCGTATCCTTTCGCGTTCGCTTCTGCCAGCGCACCGTTACCCACGAGGAGCGCGTTGGCGATCTCGAGGTCACGCGCCGCACCAGCGATATAGTTCTCTATCGCTTGATCATATTCTTCCTGGGAGTATTTGGCATCATCAGGTACATCCGTATCGCGCAGCCCCTCTGCCAGTAAGCCTAAAGCGGTGATCTGCCCCACCAAGCTGGCATAGTCGTCCTCGGGTCCAGCAAAGACCGCGACGGGGAATGCGGATAAGACAAGAGTGAAAGCCAATAGAATCGAAAGCGCCCGTTTTGCCATAAAAATCCCTCCAAAGCAAGACTCTTCTTGGTTTTTAGTCCGTGTCAAATAACAGCGCAGCTCTCAAAAACAGCGCCTCAAGTGTACACCAAGTCAAGACATTTGAACTTGCTTGTATTACAACTGATGCATTCTCGTGGGACAATTACCGTATCAATAACAGTCTATTCTGCATCAACCTGTCTGCGCGACTCATACCCCTTGTAGCCACCCAATACGACCACTGATGAGACCAAGAGCAGCACCCAGGACATGACCATGCTGGTATCTCCGGTATCGGGAGCACCCATCGGGTCATCGGGGCCGTCAGGTCCATCGGGATCGACCGAAGCGAGCTTCCACTGCGCGACATAGACCACATCACCGGTCACGGTCGGAGAGAGGACCGGGAGCCAACCTGTAAAGACCCACCCAGGCTCGCCAGGTGTGGCTGGTGGCGCTGGAGTCGCGGATCCACGTAGGATATCGGTATAGGTCACCGGCGCGAACGTACCGTGAGCACCCGGCTCGAAGGTCACAGAGAAGGCGGGCACTTGATCACCATTGACATAGGAAATGTCAAAATTGTTATATCCCTGCGTCAAAGGAGCGGTCCAATGGGTCGCATGGATATTGGCATAGTAAGTCGCATCATCGATAGGATTGCGGTCGTAGGCTGCTGAAGCCGAGTTACCGGCAAAGACCACGGGTGCCGCAACGGTGAGGGCATCGAGCACATTGTAGGCGATCCAAATACCTCCGCCGTTGATACCGGCAAGGTTGTTCGAAATCGTTCCGGTCTCGATTGCGCATCCTCCAGATGAGATATAGATGCCACCTCCGTTGGTTCCTGCGCTATTGTTCGAGATAAGTCCGCTATCCATGCGCATACCATCGCCGGATTGGTACACTCCACCACCTACGTCGGTGGCGATATTACCCAAGACGTCCCCTCCGTCGAGGATGAAGAATGCGACGTTGTCGTTATAGATCCCTCCTCCTCGCTCGGCAGTATTATCTTCGAAAATACCACCATAGAGCTCGATCAACCCATGGCTGCAATAGATACCGCCACCATAGTGCACGGCTGCGTTGAGAGAGATCTCTCCCGTAGTCAGATTGAGAGATGAATCACTCAAATACATTCCCGCACCATGGTCAGCCGAGTTATACGTGATCGTACCACCGTGTTGGGCGGTGGTCGTAGCATTACTGAACACACCTCCACCATGTCCCGACGCTTCGTTAAGCGTTATGGTACCTGCATTGAGGTTGAACTGATCGGTTCCGTCTGCGATATAGAGACCGCCACCATGCTCGGCGGTATTGTGAGATATGGTCCCACCACCCAAAGTGAAGGTAGGTGACTCGCTGAACACCCCTCCCCCTTTACCGTAGGCGTCATTATAGGAGATCGTACCACCGGTGATGTTGAGGTCTCCACCGCTCAGATTATAGATGCCGCCGCCATAATCGGCAGTGTTCTCCGTGATCAGCGCGTCGCCAAAAATTGAGACTGTGCCACCTTCGATGCAGATACCGCCACCACGGTAATCAGCACTGTTGCCTGAGATCTCCCCACCCTCGATCGAGAACGTAGCACCGGGGTTGTTGTAGACCCCACCACCATCAAAACCCGTACAGGTATTGTTCGAGATCTCTCCACCTAGCATTCTAAAGGCGCCCAGGTTCCTCACACCGCCACCCCAAGAACCGACGGTATTGTTGCTGATCGAGCCACCGAACATTGCGACGACTCCCTGATTTAGAACTCCACCGCCGTCATCAGGATGCCGGTTGTCAGAGATCGCACCGCTATAGATATTGAGCCAGCCCGAGCTTGCAACGGTAACACCTCTTCCCGTCTGACCAGCAACATGCGTCACAACGATACCATCAAGGGTAAGCTCGCCTTCGACAAGGATCGTTGGTGAGCCGTTCGGTCCGATCAGGTTGAATTGAGAACCTGCCGGATTACTCCCAAGAGTAATGACCTTGTTTACCGGTATGTTGAGTGTGCTACCCATGGTGATGCTATTATCAAGCTCAATCGTAGTGGGTACACCGTTGGGGGCGGTATTGATCATATTCTGGAGCGTCACGGGATTATCTACAGCAAGCACCATCGCAGGAAAGACGAGCGCTACGGCAAGCACTAGTAGGATAATCGTCAAAATAGTAGGTGGCGAGGTTCTATGTATTGGTCGATGTGTCGGGCTGATTTCTTTCATGAAAAGCTCCATCCTAATCGATGCTTGGAATACTTGTTCCACAACTCCTATGATTGTATCCTAAATAACTCGCGGAATATGACGCTGACGGTAGATTGTTGCTTCGATTTTGTACGCTGGTCTCAGATGTCGAGTCTCTGTCGTTTTGCCAGTTCTGCGAATCTGCCATCTTGCGCGATCAGTTCTTCATAGGTGCCATCCTCGACGATGCGACCCTCGTCCATGACGACGATCCTGTCACAACCTTTGATTGTCGAGAGGCGATGCGCGATGACGATACGGGTGCAATCCAGACTTTGGAGCGCGGAAGCGATCTTTTGCTGGGATATGTTGTCGAGTGCGCTTGTCGCCTCGTCCAACAAGATGATACGAGGCTTCGACGCGGCTACCCGCGCCAGAAGAAGTCGTTGCTTCTGCCCGCCGGAAATGCCGGCGCTATCAGCGATATAGGTGAACATTCCCATAGGCATCGCACGGATATCATCGGCGATACCGGCTACCTCGGCTGCCTCCCATGCCTCCTCGATGCTCAGATCAGGTCGTGTCGCGGCGATATTGGCATAGACCGTGCCTGAGAAGAGCTCGCCATCTTGGAGCACCGCCCCGATGTTACGTCGCAGTGAGCGCAGGTCGAGATGTGCGACGTCCTTACCGTCATAGTAGACGCTTCCCTTCTGAGGCATCTCGAAACCGAGCAGCAGCTTGAGGACGGTGGACTTACCGCAGCCGGTCTTGCCCACGATCGCGACGTACTGTCCTGGTTCGATCTTGAGTGAGAAGTCTTCCAAGACTTGGGGAAAACCCTCACGATAGCTGAAATAGACCCCACTGAGCTCGATATCTCCCGTCAGCTCTCCGGCTTCCTCCTTGTGCTCGTCGTGTTCAGGCTTGGTCTCCATCAGTGGTTTGACCAGCGGGAGAGTCGATTGTACGGCGACCATCGTCTCAGCCGCGCTGTTAAGTGAGATGATCACACCGGTGAGCATCGCATACGCCATGGTGAAAGCCATATATTCAGCGACAGAGACGGCATTGCGTATCGCGACAAGATACATCAACAGTGTTGCACCCAGCGTGATCGCTTGAGCCACTACCGGGATGACTTTGATATAGGTCGGAGGATTGTAGGCCAGTCTCACATAGATCGAATAGATATCGGCCCAAGTCGAGAAGGCTCGCTTCTCCGATCCGGTCAAGCGCAGCTTTTGCATACCCAGTATCAACGAATACTGCAATCCCTTTAAGATCGAGTTGAGCTCAAGACGCCATTGCGTCAGACGCCTTCGGGAGAACACTGCAATCAGGGTGAACAGAGCTTGCGCGATCAATACCGCTAGCGCGGGGATGAACAGAGCGGGCACCAACGTGTAGATCTGGATGAGATAGATGAGCGAGAAGATGCCCATCAATCCGGTCGTCAAGACCATATCGGCGATGCTGCTACACATCGCCTGGAAACCCATCAGCCTTTGAGCGATCTCGCCCGCGGCATAAGTGCGGAAGAACGGCGCGGGAAGTGAAAGGACGCGCATGACCGAGGCGGCTTCGACGGATGCATCGATCTTTGCGCGCACCCGCTGTGATACAGCGTTCTTGATCATATTGATCATGGAGAGTGAGATGATGACACAAGCGAACATGATCAGTACGGCTGGCAGCAGACCGACATCCACACCTGCGACACTCTCAAAGATGATCTGATACACGATTGCAGGCAATAGACCGACAAGCGCCGCGAGCAGGGCCGCTCCCGCCACCAACAGATAGTCGGCGGGCTTCAGCACTCCCAGCATGTAGTTGAGGATGTCTTTGAAGGTCATCTCGCGTTGGTCGAAGGGTTTGTAGAAGCAGACCGCATCGCGTGAGATCTCTTTTTCTATCTTTGAGGTGATTCGCTGGCGCGCGCCCGTTGCTGGATCGAACAGATGATAGCCGAAGAAACTCGGGATGAGTGCGACCGGACTGCCATCACGCAGCGATCCCAGCATCGCTCCGACCGAGCGCGTACGCCAATCGTTGGGTAGCTCGATCTGGCGCCATAGCATGCCGTTCGGTCTAAGCATGCGATCGAGTAGATCATGGATGTCGGTCTCATCCTTGGTCTCTTCCAGAGGCCTCGCATCAAAGCCGTTATCCTCTAATACCACATTGATGGCATCGGCAGCTCCTCGTATCTCAGAGATCTCGGCATCGAAACCGTGAGGCTTGCTACCCAGAAGCGCGGTTCCGATATGCATCATTGCGTCTTCGAACGCCTTGGTATCAGCAGCTTCCTCAATCCGTATTCTGTCACTGACCGTGCTCATAACCTCATCTGCTTATTCATTGCTTATCAACTTCGTGTACTCGCCACCTTGTTCGAAGAGTTCCTCGTGAGTCCCACGCTCGACGACTCGCCCGGCTTTCAGCACTATGATCTCATCGCAGTCGCGGATGGTCGAGAGCCGATGTGCCACGATGATGCAGGTCGCACCGCGCTCCTTGATACCTTCGACGACCTCGCGTTCGGTCACTGCGTCCAGAGCCGAGGTAGCCTCATCCAAAATGATGATCGGAGAGTCAAGCGCCAGCACACGAGCGATCTCGAGGCGTTGCCTCTGTCCACCGCTCAGGTCGCGGCCACCTTCAGCGATCTTATAGGAATAGCCTCCGGGGAGCTTCATGATGTCCTCGTGGAGCTGGGCGTCCTTGGCGGCATGCACGATCGCGGGATCTTCGATACCTTCATTCCACATAGCGATGTTGTTTCGGACTGAATCAGCGAACAGAGTGATCTCCTGATCCACCATCGCGATCGAGTTGATCAGCACACTACGTGCGATATCAGATCTAGTTTTTCCGTCGAAGCTGATCTCTCCGGACCAGGGCTCGTAGAGCCCGGTGATCAACTTGGCCACCGTGGATTTACCGCACCCCGACTCACCCACGATGGCGACAGACTTTCCCGCCTCTACCGCGAGGTTGAAATCCTCGATCACCGGCGGGGAGAAACGTCCATAACCGAAGGTCAGCCCTTCGATCTCGATACCACCACTCAGCAGCTCGATATCGTCGGTGGTAGGCTGCGCTTCATCAGGGATGGCCATCTCATAGGACATGACATCCTCGATACGCTCCATATCGACACGTGACTCCTGTATGCTTTGACCTGCACTTATCAGCTCAGCTACTGGAGCCCTGAACTGAGCTAGAAAGCCCATGAAAGCCAACAGCATACCGACCGTGAAATCACCTTGGAAGCAGAGCACGACACCGGTACCGATAACGACCGCATCGGTCAGCGAAGACACCAGCTCGGGGATCGATCCCAGATAGGTATTGATCTTGTCCATGTGGGCTCGCTGGGTATACTCGGTCGCCTGACTGTCCGCCCACACATTGAAGAAACTGTTCTCGGCACCGCTGGCTTTGATGGAGGAAATGGTCCGGATACCGTTCATGACGATACCGGTCTTCTTGGCGGTCTCGCGACGCATGACCCCCATGATCTCCATCCGCTTTGTCGAGATGATCTGGGCGGTGATCAGGTTGATGGCCACCGCGATAAGCCCGATGATCGCCAGAAGGGCACTGTTCGTGAACAGTACATAGAGGTAGGCGATCATCATCACACCGTTTATCAGCAGCGGACCTAACGTATTGACGGCGACTGAGGCAGCTGTGGCGTTGGCATCTTGGCGCAGGATCAAATCACCTGCCATGCGTTGGGAGAAGAACTCCATAGGAAGATGCAAGACGTGCCAGAAGAACGAGGTGTTGGCAGAGACCGCCAGCTTGCCCTCCATCTTGAGCAGATAGATCGCTTTGATGTAGGAGGCGACCAACGCAAAGCATGCCACAATGACAAAGAGCACGATGAAAGGAAGGAGCAACCCAGGCGCCTGCCCGGAGAGAAGAAGGTCCATGAACACCCGCGCAAATGCGGGCTGGATGAACAGGATGGCCGAAGTGATAGCGGTGATGAGCGCGGTGAGGATCAGCGCACTGCGCGATCCTTCCAGCTTATCTTTGAGAAAAGCAAGGGTGGATGCGCGCTTGCCACTCGGTTCAAAATCAAGACCGGGTGTGAAGAAGAGTGCAACACCAGTGAACTGCTCGTCGAATTCTGCCTTGGCAAGCTTTTTTCTCCCCCCGCTGGGATCGTTGATGTAGACGATGTCACCCTTGACACCGGTCACCACCACGAAATGGTCGAATCCCATGAACGTGATGGCTGGAAAGGTGCCCATCTCGAAGAAGCGCTCTGGCTCATATTTGCGTGCCTCGACCTGGAGCCCATAGAGTTGGGCGGCCTGCTTGATCCTTCGTGCGGACTGGCCGTCACGAGAGACTCCGCAATCAATGCGCAACTGTTCCAGAGGCAGCCAAAGCCCATAGTAGGCCAATACCATCGCAAGACACGCAGCCCCACACTCCAGAGATTCCATCTGCATGATGACAGGGACCTTTGCCACCTTTCCTGGTGGCTGAGGTTGTGCCGCACTCATATTCTTAGTACCGAACGTCAACGAGATCGCCCAGTCAGAAATGAGATGGGATGTATACGCTCTTTCAGTATCGTCACATCAACGATGCCGTCACTGACACCGGGTGCCGATATCGTCACCATGAAACTGTGGTCTGCTGGTCTCAAGCTGTTGACCGAGACGCTGGGGTCATCGGTGGTCTCGCCCACATTGGTCGCCACCAGATCGACCGCGGTGATGACCCCCGTCACTTGCTCGTCCAAGTTCTGCGGGTTATGCGTATCATCGATCCGCGCTTCCATACCGATTGTAACGGCGCTGTCACCTGCAATATAGCTCGTGATCACTCCATCGTCGGCGATGCCATAGGCCTGGATCGTGACTTCAAGATAGCCGAATATCGCCCATACCAGCAATCCCGCAAGCAGGATCAGCACTGCTGTAAGCGCCACCCACATGCTTGCCTTGGT
>WQXV01000023.1 GCA_009781565.1 Actinomycetes bacterium | reverse complement strand
TTGAGGCAGCCGGCATCACACTTGATATCGATCAAGGATGCGATCTCTTCATCGCAAGTGCAACCGATGAGCTGCGTGTCAAAGCTTTCGACCTTGCCGCCCGTCTGCGGGATGAGGGATGGTACGTCCAAAGCGATCTGGCCCATCGCTCACTCAAAGCACAGATGAAAGCTGCTGACAAGGCGGGAGCAAGCATGGTCGCGATCCTTGGTCCCGATGAGGACGCCAGGAACGGTTTTGTGATACGGGACATGAACAGCAAGGAAGAGGAATTCATGACCTACGAGGCCCTTCTCACGTTGTTCGAATACGAATAAGTATGTCCGTGAAAGTTCGAATACGAATGAATATGTCCGTGAAAGATACAGGAGAGATGTGAAATGCTGACCCCTCAATACTCGATCCGCTCGCATGTCCATGAGCAGCTGACCGCCGACCTGATCGGCCAAGAGGTCACACTCGCCGGATGGGTGGCGAAACGCCGTGATCACGGTGGACTGATCTTTGTCGATCTGAGGGATCGCACCGCCATCGTGCAGTGTACCTTCGATCCCGATCAAAGCGGCGATGCCTTCGCTCTGGCCGAGATGATCCGGCCCGAGTGGGTCGTCAAGGTCAGAGGAGTCGTGCGTGAACGCCCAGAGGGTACCGCGAACCCGAATATGATCACCGGCAAGGTCGATGTGGTGGTCCATAAGCTGGAAGTGCTCAATCGCTCGAACACCCCACCATTCGAGATCGAGGATGAGACCGAGACCGACGAGAAGATCCGCATGCAGTGGCGCTATCTCGATATCCGTCGTCCCGAGATGACCCGTACTCTCGAGCTACGCTCACAGGTGACCCAAGCGTTTCGCATAGCACTCGAAAAGCTCGGATTTATCGAGGTCGAGACTCCTATCCTGTGCAAATCGACGCCTGAAGGTGCGCGTGACTTCATCGTACCTTCGCGTATGAACCCCGCAAAATTCTATGCTCTCCCTCAGTCACCTCAGCTCTTCAAGCAGTTGTTGATGATCGGTGGTATCGAGCGTTACTTCCAGATCGCGCGTTGTTTTCGTGATGAGGATCTTCGCGCTGATCGCCAGCCTGAGTTCACCCAGGTCGACATCGAGATGAGTTTTGTCGAGCAAGACGATATCTTGGCGATGACCGAAGAGGTGATGCAGCAGGTCATGGCAGCAGCCGGACATAAGCTCGAGATCCCCCTGCAACGTATGACCTATGATGACGCGATGGACCATTACGGCATCGATCGTCCAGACATACGCTTCGGTCTGAAACTGATCGACATCAGCGATCTGGTCGCTGGCAGCGGTTTCGGTGTCTTTGCAAACGCGGTCAAAAACGGTGGTGTGGTCAAAGCCATCAACGCCAAGGGTGGCGCGAAACTCAGTCGAGGACGACTTGACGCGCTCAACCAGCTCGCTATCGATAGTGGCGCTAAAGGCATGGCATGGATCACGTTTTCTGACGAGGGGGAGGCGAAGAGCCCGATCCTGAAGTTCCTCGACGACGATACGATCGAGGCTCTACGGGCGCGCCTCGATGTCGAGCCCGGAGATCTGTTGGTGTTCGGCGCGGATAAGCGCGACAGAGCCAACGAGGTCCTCGGTATCATTAGGCTGGCTTTGGCCGATGAGCTCGGTATCGAGCGCGAGGGATACAGCGCTTTGTGGGTCGTCGACTTCCCGCTCTTCCGCCGCGACGAGGAAGATACCCGTTGGGTGGCCAACCATCATCCGTTCACCCGCCCCTTCGACGAGCACCTGGATATGATCGTGAGCGATCCTGGCAGCGTGGGAAGCTACAGCCATGATCTGGTCATGAATGGGTTCGAGATCGGTGGAGGTACCCTGCGTATCCATGATGCCGATGTCCAGCGCGAGGTCCTCTCGGTGCTGGGACACGACGAGGCTGCCGCACAAGAACAGTTCGGGTTTTTGCTCGAAGCGCTTGACTTCGGAGCTCCACCGCATGGCGGTATCGCTCTGGGTCTCGATCGGCTCGTCATGTTGCTTGCCGGTCACGATTCGATCCGTGAGGTCATCGCGTTTCCCAAGACCTCGAGCGGGAGCGACCCCATGCTCGGCGCGCCGACAAGGGTCTCGATCGCTCAGCTCAACGATGCGCATCTACGCATCGATTAGAACATGGCGATACAGAGCAAAGCAGAAGCCCTGGCATTCATACAAGCGATGCAGCTTACCGTGAAGGGTAAGAAGGGTTTTACGTGGCTGACCAATGAACTTGATGAGCTCTATGCCTATGTCGAGGGTGCGACAGAGGACGACAGACAGCTCACGGAGGAGTCCGCCTGATGCGAAACTGTTGCTTGTGCCACTTCGAAGAGAACGCTACACTTGAATAGACGAGGATTAGTTGTCATGCCGAGGTCGAAATAGTACGGCTGAACCAACACTTTTCGATCGGGGCCTTAATCATCCGAGACACTATGGGTATCCTCCGCAGTTGTGGAAGCCAGAATGGTCTCGTGCGGGCACCCACCTGGTAAACCCAGGTTCACCTCTCGGCCCCGGCATGACAGCCAATCCTTTTTGTTAGACTAATACCATGAATCAATCAAGTTTCTTCGATATCACCAATAACGAGGCGCGCGCCAAAGTGGCACCATTGGCGGTGCGGATGAGACCGCGAACCCTCACCGAATTCGTCGGGCAAGAAGACATTGTGGGCGAGGGTACCTGGCTGCGTCGTGTGATCGCCGCAGATGCACTCTCATCGATCCTCCTCTTCGGTCCGGCCGGCACCGGCAAGACGACACTCGCACGCATCATCGCTGCCTCGACTCAAGCCTACTTCGACGAGGTATCCGCGATCGGTGGCACCGTCGCAGACCTGCGCAAGTCACTCGAGGCTGCCCAGAATCGACTGGCAATCGAAGGACAGCGCACGATCCTCTTCATCGATGAGATCCACCGGTTCAGTAAAAGCCAGCAAGATGCGCTCTTGCATGCGGTCGAGGATCGCATCGTCGTGCTCATCGGCGCGACGACCGAGAATCCCTACTTCGAGGTCATCAGTGCCCTAAACTCCCGTTCACGTATCATCGAGCTTACCCTGCTTTCAGATGACGAGGTCAGAGTCGTCATCGAGCGGGCACTGGTCGATGAGCGAGGACTGGCAGATCAGTATGCGGTATCTGATGAAGTCGTCGATGCGATAGCCCATATGGCGGGTGGCGATGCACGTGTGGCGCTGACCACCCTTGAGCTTGCCTCACAGCTCTCTGGTATGCAAGAAGAGGTGTCCCAAGATGACAAAAAGATCATCACGCTGGAGATGGTCGCCGATGCCATGCCCTCCAAACAGGTGCCCTATGACAAGGGTGGCGATTATCATTACGATATCATCAGTGCATTCATAAAATCATTGCGAGGCAGCGATCCCGATGCAGCGGTCTACTGGATGGCAAGGATGCTGCATGGTGGGGAGGACCCCAAGTTCATCGCTCGCCGCATGATGATATTTGCCTCGGAAGATATCGGTAATGCCGATCCCCGTGCGCTATTGATCGCCGAAGCAGCCTTTCGAAGTGCGGAGATCATCGGTATGCCTGAGTGCCGTATCATCATGTGCCAGGCAGCCACCTATCTCTCGATCGCGCCCAAGTCCAATGCAGCGATCATGGCGATCGATGCGGCTCTGGCGACGGTGCGCGATGGGAGCGATCATGGTGTGCCCAGTCATCTGCGCGATCGACATCGTCCCGGTAGCGAGGGATATGGCAAATACAAGTATCCTCATAGTTATCCAGGTGCGAAGGTCGCTCAACAATACCTGCCCGATGCTTTGGAAGGCACGAAATTCTACCAGCCCAGCGATCGGGGTTGGGAAGGACAGCACGCGACATGAGTTATTACGCAATACTGAATACCGTGTGCCTGAAAGGGGAGAGGCAATGATCGTCGTGGTGACGGGACCTATCTGCGCGGGTAAGAGCACGGCACTAGCCCAGTTGCAAGCCGAATACGAGGACCAGGGAATGAGCGTGCTCAACCTCGGTCTTGATCGGATCGGCCATGAGGTGCTCGAAGAGCTCTACGGTCCTGATCTGGACCGTGCGGCGCTCGCGAAACAGGTGTTCTCCAACTACGATGAGCTGGATCGTCTCTCAGCAAAGATCCATCCGCTCATTCTGGGCAAAGCTGAGAATCTCGCAGGTGAGTTCCTCGGCAACCACCCCGAGGGTATCGTACTGATCGAATCAGCAGTCCCGCTCTCGGCAGATGATTATCCATGGCTTGAAGAGGCTGATGTCAGAATCGTCGATGAGGTGTATAGCATTCGACGCGCACGGGCGATCGGTCGCGGAATGAGCGCCAAGCAGTTCGAAGCGCGTGACAAGGCGCAAAGGCGTTATGTCTATGAGTAGGCTGCTTAAGAGACACGGGACAGAGGAAAAGCGCGCATGCCACAGGTAAAGAAGGCCGCCGAAGATCGCCGGGTCGCGCTGCGTCCCTTCACGGTCCACTCACCCTTCGAGCCCAGTGGGGATCAGCCCAAGGCGATCGAAGAGCTGACCGCCGGTGTCAATAAAGGGTTGCGTCACCAGACCCTGTTGGGCGTGACCGGAAGCGGAAAGACCTTCACCATTGCCAAACTGATCGAGCAAGTCCAAAGACCCACGCTGGTCATGGCACCGAATAAGACGCTGGCTGCGCAGCTGACCGCCGAGCTCAAGGATTTCCTTCCCGAAGCCGCAGTCGTCTACTTTGTGAGTTACTACGATTACTATCAGCCCGAAGCCTATGTGCCGACCACTGACACCTTCATCGAGAAGGACTCATCGATCAACGAGGAGGTCGAGAAACTACGCCATGCCGCGACCGCTTCACTCCTCTCGCGACGCGATGTCGTCGTCGTCGCCTCAGTCAGCTGCATCTACGGGATCGGCTCACCGGAAAACTATGCAGGTATGGCGGTATTCCTTGACACCAAAGAACCCTACGATCGCGATCGGCTGATAAGCGATCTGATCGATATCCAATATGACCGCAATGACTTCTCGCTGGAACGCGGCACTTTTCGCGTACGCGGAGATGTCATCGACGTCTTCCCACCCTATGGGGATCATCCGATCCGCGTCGAGCTTTTCGGTGAGCAGATCGATCGTATCGCAGAGGTCGATCAGCTGACCGGGGAGGTGCTGGGAACGTTCGATGTGCTCCCGATCTGGCCTGCTTCTCACTATGTGACCGAGCAGACGATGCTCAAAGAGGCACTGGGCACGATCCAAGAGGAGCTGGGTGATCGTCTGGCGCAGTTTCGCAGTGAGAACAAACTGCTGGAAGAGCAGCGTCTCAAGATGCGTACGAACTACGATCTGGAGATGCTTGAGACGATGGGGTTCTGCAGCGGCATCGAGAACTATTCGCGCCACCTCGATGGACGCGCTCCGGGTCAGCCCGCTTCCACCCTGATCGACTATTTCCCCGACGACATGCTCTGCATCATCGATGAGAGCCATGTGACCGTGCCTCAGATCCGCGGTATGCATGAGGGGGATCGCTCGCGCAAGGTCACGCTGGTGGAGCACGGATTCCGTCTGCCCAGTGCGCTGGATAACCGTCCTTTGCGCTTCGACGAGTTCGAGGCGAAGATACCTCAGACCGTCTATGTCAGTGCGACACCGGGAGATTATGAGCTGGGGGTCACTCAGCAGACCGTCGAGCAGATAATCAGGCCGACCGGTCTGATCGACCCCGAGGTCGAGGTGCGTCCGGTCGCCGGGCAGATCGATGACCTGCTCGATGAGATCAAGAAGCGCATCGATGCCTCAGAGCGCACACTGGTCACGACACTGACCAAGCAGATGGCTGAAGACTTGACCGACTACTTCATCGAACAGGGTTTGAAGGTACGCTATCTGCACAGTGATATCGGGACGATGGAGCGTGTCGAGATACTGCGTGAGCTGCGCCAAGGCGTCATCGATGTGGTGGTCGGTATCAATCTTTTGCGCGAAGGCCTCGATCTTCCCGAGGTCTCGCTCATTGCGATACTGGATGCCGACAAAGAGGGATTCTTACGCAACACACGCTCACTGATCCAGACGATCGGGCGTGCGGCGCGCAACGTCTCTGGCAAGGTCATCATGTATGCCGATAAGGTGACCGACAGCATGCAGCTCGCGCTTGATGAGACCGACCGTCGCCGTGAGATCCAGACCGCCTACAACCTCGAGCACAACATAAAGCCGGAGACGATCCGCAAGGCGATCAGTGACATCGTCTCATTCGTACGCGATGAGTCCGAGGAAGACGACGGGATCAAAGACGCCGCCGCCGAGCTAGGAAAGCTACCCAAGAGCGAGGCGCTCCGGTTGATCGCGGCGATGGAAGAGGAGATGAACAGTGCGGCAGACGCGCTCGATTTCGAGACCGCGGCAAAACTGCGTGATCAGGTGGTAAAGCTACGCACGGAGGTCGAAGGTAGCGACAGTGAGAAGATACTGAGCGCACTCAAAGCCGGTGCGCGTAAAGGCAGCACCCATGGTCGGCGCCGGCGAAAGAAGTAGCGGAGAGATCACGCGATGATTTTCCATACTCTATCGAGTTACGGCTGGGTCATACTCCCGCTTTTGGTCATATACTGGATCGCCGCAATACTGGCACTGATCGCGACCGATCGTGAGCCCTCGGTCACCATCGCCTGGATCCTGGTCGTGTGCCTGCTGCCGGGAATCGGCTGGTTTCTCTACTACTTCACCGGTAGGAACTGGGAGGCGATCACCAAGAAGTCCAAATGGCATAAAGCACGCCAGTCGATCCGCCTACCCTTCATGGAACAGATCTGGGAGCGCTATCAAGGGCAAGCAAGCGCGTTCGTCGCCGCCAATCCCAACCAGCAGGTCGATCATCTGGTACGGACGATGACCGATCAGACGGGCATCCCACCGATGCCCGCACGCGATGTCGATGTCTACTACGACGGGCAGACGTATTTCCCGCATCTGCTCGAAGACCTGCGGGCTGCGCAGAAGTTCATCCATATGCAGTATTTCATCTGGGAAGACGACGAGCTGCCCGACCAAGTCGCCGATATCTTGGTGGAACGTATAAAGGCAGGAGTCGAGGTCCGGATACTGAACGACTTCATTGGAAATCTGACCTACACCAAAAGGGGACTCAAACGCGTTGCCGATGCGGGTGGCACGGTACTGAGTGACCTGACCGCGCTCAAGCAGGTCAACTATCGCAATCATCGCAAGATCACGGTCGTCGATGGACTCGTCGCCCATACCGGCGGGATCAACATCGGGCAAGAATATATCGATGGTGGCCACAAGTATCACAGTTGGCGCGACACTGGAATGCGGTTTCGCGGACCGGCGGTGCTGCTGATGCAGGATCTTTTCGCCCAACGATGGTTCGAGGTCGATCATGAGTCGCTGTGGGTATCCAAGTATTTCCCTCTCGATCAGGTGGGAGAGGGAGAGGTATTAGTTCAGGTCGCCGCCCAAGGCGTCGAGGATATCTGGGATGTGGCTGCTGATTCGTACCGCGTGGCGATCTCTCGTGCCAACGAGTATGCCTGGATCCAGTCACCGTATTATGTGCCGACCGAAACGATGAATGACGCGTTGATCATGGCGGCGTTCTCCGGTGTCGATGTGCGGCTGATGATCACAGGTGTACCGGACAAGAAGATCGCATGGGATGCCGCGTTCACCTATTTCAAACCGTTGATAGAGGCAGGCGTCAAAGTCTATCTCTACGAGCCAGGATTCTTCCACGCGAAGATGCTCGTGACCGATGATGTTGCAACCTGTGTCGGTACCATGAACCTGGATTTTCGCTCCCTCGAGCTCCACAAGGAGCTCATGGTGTGGATCTATGATCGAGCACTCACGCTGCTGAACAAGCAAGCATTCCTTGATGATCAGACGCAGTGCCGTCGGGTCACACTCGCAGAGCTCGAAGAGGTCGATCCAGTCAAACGATTCAAGAACTCGGCGTACCGCCTGTTCTCACGATTGCTGTAGTTTGCTTTCTCCCCAGTTATCGGCCCACCGCTCGGTATAGAAGGTGTAGTAGTTCACTCCGTTCCTTTTGCGCCAATCTGAGAAGTATTGTGCCCAAATGAAGCTGGGTATCCCAACGAGCGGCAGGAAAAGAGGACCTAATGCGACGCTTTGTAGAACGTGACCATATTCATGTCGCACCAGTCTGCTTCGAGGTATATCCTCAGGTTTCATATCAGAAGAGATGAAGATGAATGAGCCCAAAGAGAGACCACCTTTGGACTGTGAGCGCTTCGATGAGGCACCCACGGTGACGATACTTGCCTCGTATCGATAATGAGGGTGTCTCCAATACATAAAGAACCGGATGAGGCCCATCAGTGACTGGATGATGCCCCAGGTCGAATTCAGGATGAAAACCAGTATGGTGCTGAGCTCTCGCATCAATTCTCCCCGTTAAGCTTACGACATATCTTACGCAGTCTATCGCTCTATGCATTATACCGTGCAAAGAAAGAGCGGGAAGGTGAACTTCCCGCTCTGTGCAATCTCAGACTATTCAGTCAGCAGAACTAGTGACGTTTGCGTCCCGTCACCACACCCATGCCGAGTGAGACAAGCGCAAGGCTACTGACACTGATCATACCAAGCAAGCTCAGCGCATCTCCGGTCGGAGGAACAGGCGGCTTGGGCTCTGGAGGAGTACTTGCAGGGACCACGATCAACGTGAATGTCGCAGTCGCATCGGGCTCAACACCGTTCGATGCGGTCAATACGACCGTATAGGTACCAGGTGCAAGCCCCGCAGCGATATCGAGTTGCTGCGTCGTAGCGTTCCATGTGATAGCGGGGTTACCCGAAATCGTAACAGTCGGCAACGGGGATCCAGTCAGGGTGAAAGGATCAGTCGCAAATGCTGCATAGCCCTCGACGACCGTCATGGTCTCAGGCCCAGAGATTCCTGGCGGAATCGGTGCGTCTGAGCAAGCGAACCACTCGATCGTTCTTATGGGGTCATTGCCTCCCACCAGATCGAAAACCAGCAGAGGAGGATCTACAGAGGTATCCCACGTGACGGTCTGCTCGCCATCAGCGGGATCCCAGTTGTTGACGGTCTTGATTGTAATACCCTCACTGGTGCCGTCCCAAGCAGCCGGGATGTCAAGCGTCGAGACCTCGACAATGATGCCCCAACCATCACCGATCACCAATCCACCCGTACAGGTGCCGGCTAGGTAGGCGCCCACGCCATTCGATCCGATGATCATGGCATATCCACCGGCTCCCGCGGCAGAGACTGATCCGCCGGCTACTTTGATTTTCCCACTAGTGGTAAGAAGCGCACATGAGTTCGCCCCGTCAGCAATCACGCTGCCTCCACAGATGTTCGTATCACCCTCAAAGTTCATTATTGCGTAACCCCCATCATCGGTTACTTCGATCAAACCTCCGGTCACCTTGACGGTTGCATCATCGCCGTATAGCGTAGCGTTATTACTACTGCCACCTTTAGATCTGACGGTACCGCCGGTCACCGTGACACCTCCAGGGCCAAAGTGGATAGCATCTTGACTATAATCGGTATTCTCAACGAGGCCTCCCGAAACCAGTATGTGACCATAGAAATCAAAATCTGCTTCCGAGCTATAAAGCCATGTGGAGATCGTATCGCCACCATCTCCAATTATTTCTGCGCCTTCGGCCACTTCGAATGTTCCAGAGCCAGCTAGAAAGATATGGACATGGTCTTTGATGACCGCTCCCCAGATCACCTTCACGTCTGCTGGGATTGTTATTTCGAGTAATCCATCAGCATTGGTCTTGCTGCCTTCGACGGTAAGGACATCACCAGCTCCCATACCATCAAGGGTCGTTTGTATACTTGTTTGGATCGTGTTCAGACTGTCACCTTGCGCAATGGTCACCAGACCAGATGCAGCTGATGCGGTCAAGGGCACGCTTGCCAACAGACCGAACGCGAGCATCACCGCGAGCAATAAGGCAATCAGCTTTCTTGAAGTTCTCATATGAGTTTCCTCCTTCTGCTTCTGCATCCGTGAGATACAAAAGATATTGCATACACTCAAACAAACCGTATACCAAACCATGGACACGGTCATTTCTATGATGCTATTGTGGCACAAGTACCTAGATATTGCATGCTGCGTGTCAGGTGTTGTTCTCGAATCGTGACACTACCGTTGGCATAGCATCGACCAGATGAATGGTGTGTTTAATCAGCGCGAAATACGGTCGCGATATCGATATCGTACGGGAGAGCCGTCGCACGGCAGGAGCCACAAACTCGGTCGGCGTTTGAGAGACCGAGCGTGCGCGCGATCTGGCGCACCTCATCTTTTGAGATAGAGCATGCGCGCAGAGGAGAGTGGATACCGAGTTCAGCGAGAGCGCGCATACCCGGGCGCCGAGCTGGGTCATCATCGGCATTCGTACCGTCGCATAGGAAGGCATTAGGATAGTATTCCTGCATGATGCTGAGGAGCGCGTTCTTACAGTAGTAGCAGCGATCGG
>WQXV01000022.1 GCA_009781565.1 Actinomycetes bacterium | reverse complement strand
CAGGGTGATTGAGCGCCTACCGGAAGATGATGGTCCGGTCGTGCTATTCCAACGGAAAAGAGCCACCGGTTATCAGGTGTCGAATGCGTATCGGCGATTCATGAAAGATGTGGACATCGACTATTACCCTGTGAAGAACTTCCGGCATGCGTTTGCGACTGAAATGCTGGCGGGTGGGGCATCGACATCTGAGGTAGCGTCTGCGATGGGGCACACAAATTACTACATTACCGAGGCATATTTGGACCTGTCTAGAAGTGCTCTGAACATACCTTCTGAGATCGTTGGAGATATTTTTTTCTGAAAAGTTGGCACGAACTATGGCACGAAGCGCATTCTGTAAAATGAGAAAAACCATCATAACCGCAGGTCAAGTATGGTGGGCCATGAAGGACTCGAACCTTCGACCAACGGATTAAAAGTCCGCGACTCTGCCAACTGAGTTAATGGCCCTTAGCATACGTGCCGACATATCATAGCATACTTAGAGAACCGAATACCGCCCGATGCTAAGCGGGCGACCCCTGTCGCCCGCTTTTTCTCTGTATCGAACAGTTTTTTCTACGTATCGGTATGGAACGTGAAGTCCGCACCACCTTTGGTGAAGTCTGCTCCGGTCTTAGACGAGCGAAGATCACCGGTATAGATCGTGTGCCCGCGTCGTTGGCGATCGACGGCGATGTCGCTGTCGAGTGCTTCCATGAGCGCATACATATTGGCGATGTAGTCGTCATCCATGAGCACCCGATCACTGGAGATGTTCGTCTCGGTATTCGACGGCATGAAGATGATGACCTTCTCGTTCTTCTCGGAACTGATGTCCTTAATGGTCTGAAGCTCACGCAAGCGCAACGCGCCAGGTACCGCATTGAGCGTCAACGCAGCTTTAGCCACATTGCGTGACGCCTCGACCTCAGCGGTCGACGCGATAACGACCGATTCACGGTTACGTTCTGCGACCGCTCGCTGAGCCATTGCGCGGACCATCTCGGCCGGCAGCTCGATCTGCTGGATCAGCAGCTGCTCGATGTTCAGACCCCACGCTTTGACGTCTTCCTCCACCTGATGGGCGACCGATTGAGCGATCGCCTCACGGGATTGGAGGATCTCATTCATATCGTGGTGACCGATGACGTCTCGAAGTACCGCCATAGTCTTCGATACCGCATTGAAGTCATAATTCTGTACATTGAGCACCGCAGCGCGCGCATCGATGACCCGGTAGTAGGTGACCGCGGACA
The DNA here is from genome assembly GCA_009781565.1 of Actinomycetes bacterium. Taxonomy (GTDB): domain Bacteria; phylum Actinomycetota; class Coriobacteriia; order WRKU01; family WRKU01; genus WRDL01. The sequence goes on along the minus strand of WQXV01000022.1, from coordinate 9,319 downwards.
CCTTGATGTTAATGTTATCCTTGGTCATAACCTCCTGCGGCTTGACCTCGCGTGCCACGATACGGGTATCGACCCGTGTTGCGGTATCGATGATAGGAAACCAGACGCGCAATCCCGGTGTTTTGACACTATGGAACTTACCAAAACGCAGCAGGACCATACTCTCGTATTGTTTGACGATGGTCAGGCGTACGAAAGCCGATCCCACGATGATCAGTATGATCGAGATGATTATTGCGCTTCCGATACCGGCCATGAGGGCTTCAAAGCTAGCCATAAGTATTCCTCTCACAAGACTCGTGACTCAATACTATACAAATTGAGTATATCATCACCGATTCAGTGCGTTTTTTGCCGTGCTAGTGCCGAAAATGGCGGTGACCGGTAAAAACGAGGGCGATATCGCGCTCATCAGCACTTGCGATGACCTCTTCGTCACGGATCGAGCCACCCGGCTGGATGACCGCCGTCGCCCCTGCATCGGCCACTACTTCGAGCGAATCCGCAAAGGGCATGAAGGCATCACTGGCACATACACTTCCAACTGCTGCATCGCCTGCTTGTTCCACAGCGATATGCGCGCTGTTGACCCGGTTCATCTGCCCGGCGCCCACACCGATGCTACAGGTGTCTCTAGCAAGTACGATCGCATTGCTCTTCACGCTTTTGGCGACTTTCCACGCAAAGAGGAGCTGCTCCATCTCTTCGGGTGTCGGCTGGCGCCTGGATACCACGCGGAAGGTCTCAGGGTCCTCAGCGACCGCATCAGCCTCTTGTACGAGCAGCCCTCCTTCGACCGAGCGGACATCATAGCGACCACCGGCAGGTCGCACTTCTCCCGTTTTGAGTACCCGCAGGTTGGGCTTTTGCGAGAGAAGCTCGAGCGCGTCTTGGTCGAAGTCGGGTGCAATCATCACCTCGACGAACTGCTTGTTATCAAAGATCGACTCGACCAGTGCAGCGGTGACCGGACGATTGAACGCCATCACTCCCCCGTAAGCGCTGATGGGATCAACACTATGGGCCACCCGGTAAGCTTCGGCAATATCGGAGCGACTGGCAAGTCCACAGGGGTTGGTGTGCTTGATGATCGATGCGGTCGGCTCACTGAACTCGCGGACCGCTGTCCATGCCGCATCGGTATCGAGTATGTTGTTGTAGGAGAGCTCTTTGCCCTGCAGCTGGGTCGCATCGGCGAGCGTGCCACTTTGATCGCCCACAAGTCGATAGAACGCCGCATTCTGGTGAGGATTCTCGCCGTAGCGAAGATCTTGTACCTTCTCGGTCCCGATGCGGACCACCGGTCCCAGATCCTCAAGCTCACCGTCACCGCTCAGATGCTTCCAGATCGCATTGTCGTAGGAACTGGTCAGACCAAAGACCCGCTCAGCCAAGTTACGCCGCGTCCGAGAGGTGGTCGCACCTTTGTTCTGGCGCATCTCGGCTAAGATCTCATCGTAGGAGGACGGATCGGTCACCACGGTGACACTCTCGAAGTTCTTCGCAGCACTGCGTAGCATCGAGGGTCCGCCGATATCGATGTTCTCGATCGCCTCTTCTTCGGTGACACCCTCGCGCGCGATGGTCTCCTCGAAGGGATAGAGGTTGACACAGACCAGATCGATCATGCCGATGTCGTGCTCGGCTGCTGCTGCCATATGGGTTTCATCATCTCGTCGTGCAAGCAGCCCCCCATGTACACGGGGGTGCAGTGTCTTGACCCGCCCGTCCATCATCTCGGGAAAACCGGTCAGCTCGTCGATGGGGCGCACAGGGACACCTGCCGCCTCAAGTGCCGCTGCAGTGCCGCCGGTACTGACGATCTCCACCCCGAAATCATCAACGAGGCTGCGGCAGAACTCGACCACGCCGGTCTTATCGGTCACTGATACGAGTGCACGTTTGATTATCGGATCGCTCATGTGCGCTTCCCCCTACCTTCATACCTTACAATCTTACGAACTATCTAAGCTTTATCGAGCAGCCGCTCAGATGACCTACGAGCGGAGCACTACGCGACGTCCCTTAACGGTCAGCCGATCATCAGCGATCCATTGCAACACCTGCGGGTAGAGCTTGTGCTCTGCCGCATGGATGCGCTCGGCCAGGGTATCGGGCGTGTCACCTTCAGCGATCTCGATCGCCTTCTGTGCGATGATGGGTCCTCGATCGAACTGCTCATCGGCAAAATGGACCGTGATACCGGTGACCTTCACACCGTAGTCAAGTGCGTCTTCGATACCGTGGGCACCAGGAAAGGACGGCAACAACGCAGGATGCAGGTTGAGTACCCGCATCGGAAAAGCCTCGAGCACTTCTGAGCCCAGTAGCTTCATGTATCCGGCCATCACCACGTACTGCGCTCCTTGATCTTGGAGCTCGTCGCGGATCGCAACGTTGTAAGCAGCGCTATCGGGGTAGTCTTTGGGATCGAGAAACACCGCGCGAATTCCTGCGGCTTTGGCACGCTCCAACCCGTAGGCGTCGGCCTTGTTCGATATCACCGTTACGATCTGTGCGTCCAGCGTATCTGCCTCGATTGCATCGATGATCGCCTGGAGGTTCGAACCACTCCCACTGATGAGCACACCGATCTTGATCATGCGTAGACCACCTGACCGCTTCCCGCCACGATCGTCCCGATCTCGAAGACGTCCTCGTTAAGGACCTCTCGGATCTTGTCGACCTGATCAGGTGAGACGACCAGAGCGAACCCGACGCCCATATTGAAGGTCTTGTAAGCTTCCTCATCGCTGAGCCCGGCCGCATCGACCACCACGTCGATGATGGCAGGTACGGGCCAGGAACCGCGAGTTACCTGTGCATCCAGCGTCTCGGGAAGGACCCGATTGAGGTTTTCGGTGATACCTCCCCCGGTCACGTGCGCCAACGCTTTGATGTCGACACCAGCCTTTTGCAGGGCACGGATCTGTGCCACATAGATGCGGGTCGGCTCGAGCAGCGCATCGCCCAGCGTTCTACCCTCCAGCTTGTCAGGTGTGGCCTGCAACGCTGCGCGCTGATCGTCTTGATTCTCGATGAGTACGCGACGCACCAGCGAGAACCCGTTGCTGTGTATGCCGCTTGATGCAAGGCCTAAGATGACATCGCCGGCCGCGACGCGCGACCCATCGATGATCTTGTCGCGATCGACCGCACCGACGCAGAACCCACTGACATCATAATCATCGGGATCCATCACACCGGGGTGCTCGGCCATCTCGCCACCGATCAGTGCGGCGCCTGCCTGGCGACACCCTTCGGCGACTCCGGCTACGATATCTGAGATGCGCTCGCTGTCCATCTTGCCGATGGCGATATAGTCGAGGAAGAACTGGGGCTCGGCTCCGGTGACCACGATATCGTTGGCACACATCGCCACGCAATCGATACCGACAGTGTCATGCTTGTCCATCAGTTGGGCCAGGCGGATCTTCGTGCCGACCCCATCGGTCCCACTGACCAGGATCGGGTCTTTCATATCTTTGAGCCCGGCTGCACTGAAGCATCCACCGAATCCACCGATATCACCGACGACCTCGTCACGATACGTGCTCTGGACCGATTCGCGGATACGCTCGACAGCCTGCGCACCCGCATCGATATCAACTCCGGCGTCTTTATACGTTACTGCCATTCGAAGCAAACCTCCTATAGCTTTGCGCTAGTATTGCAGGGCGTGTGTCAGTCTTTCCAGGTGTCGCGACCTTTCTTACTATTCTTGACCTCATCAGAGACCGGCACCGGATAGTCGTCGTTAAAGCACGCCAAGCACAGTTGATCGGCATCTCTGCCCGTCGCCTCGATCATCCCTTCCAAAGTGATGAATGCGAGTGAATCGGCTCCGACGTAATCGCAGATCTCATCGATGTTGAGTGAGGCGGCGATCAGCTGATCTCTCGTGTCGGTGTCGACCCCGTAAAAGCACGGCCACAGGACCGGTGGTGAGCTGATGCGTAGGTGCACTTCCTTCGCGCCTCCACTGCGCAACGTCTTGACCAGTTCGCGCATGGTCGTACCACGCACGATGGAGTCATCGACCAAGATGATGCGTTTGCCGGCGACACTCGATTTGATGGGATTCAGCTTCATGCGGACTCCCAGGCGACGGAGCGCTTGACTGGGCTCGATGAAAGTGCGACCGACATAGTTGTTCTTGGTCAGCCCCTCGCCATAGACGATGCCGCTTCCTGCCGCATAGCCTATTGCGGCCGGGACCCCACTTGCCGGTGTTCCCATGACCATGTCAGCCTCGACCGGTGCTTCACGATCCAAGATCTCGCCCATGCGGTGGCGCACCTCATAGATCGTCTTTCCGTAAAAGACCGAGTCGGGTCGAGCGATATAGGCGAACTCGAACACGCAGAACGCCTCGCGCACGTGGGGTGCACCTTGCATCGACTCTAGACCGTTGCGGCTGATCTTGATGATCTCGCCCGGTCTGACGTCGCGCATATAGGTCGCACCGATGATGTCGAGCGCGGAAGTCTCGCTGGTGACGACCAGTCCCTTGTTGTCCGGCAGCTTGCCGATGACCAGCGGTCTGATCCCATGGGGATCGCGAAACGCATAGATGGCATTCTCGGTCATCAAGACCACCGCGTAGGCACCTTCGATCAGACTCATCGTCTCTTTCATTCCGTCGCGGATATGGCGATGTTTCTGCGTGAAGTAGCTGATGATCGTTGCCAACGCTTGCGAGGTCGATCGAGTATCGAGCTCGATATCGTGCTCTGCCAGACGAGCCCGCAGCTCGCGAATCTCTACCAGATTGCCGTTATGGGCCAGCGCGACCAGCTGTCGTCCGATACTGGACATGTGCGGTTGCGCGCTCGACCATGAGGGGTGCTCGCCCTTGCTGGGATAACGTGTATGTCCGATCGCGAGGTTTCCTTGCAGAGCATTGATATCCGCATCGGAGAACACCTGCGCGACCAGGCCCAGATTCTTGACGCAGGTGACCGTCTGGCCATCACCGACCGCGATACCTGCGCTTTCCTGTCCGCGATGCTGAAGTGCCTGCAGCGCAAAGTAGGTATAGCGCGCGACATCCTCACCCGGTGCATAGACCGCGAATATTCCACATTCGTCACGGACGATATCGTCATCGTAGCAGTGCATCACTTAGTCCTGACCGGCCAGCATCTTCTCCAGCGCATAGTTGTAGGCGGGGGCCACCTCGGCAAGAGGAAGATCGATCGCTTGGTCGATCAACAACCGGTCGCCGCCGACCTCCCCGATGACGCTGTAGGGGACCTTCGCATGGGTCAGAGCATCGATGACGTGATCGACATCTTCGGGATCGCACGTGATGATGATACGGCTTTGCGTCTCTGAGAACAGCGACGCATGAGGAGCCAGATCGTCATCGAGGACCACGGTAGCGCCGATGTCACCGGCGATACAGGACTCGGCCAGAGCGACGGCAAACCCTCCGTCGCTGCAGTCATGCGCACTCTTGATCAGGTCTTTACGGATCAGCTTGCGCACGACATCTTGCACATCGCGCTCAAGTTCGAGATCGAGTGCCGGGATCACACCGGCAGCTTCGTTGTGGATGACATTGAGATATTCGCTGCCACCTAGCTCGTTGTCGGTCTCGCCGACCAAGATGACGACATCGCCGTAATCCTTGAAGTCCAGCGTACAGCTCTCATCGACCTCATCGAGCAGCCCGACCATACCTATGACCGGTGTGGGATAGATCGCCACACCGTTACTCTCGTTGTAGAAGCTCACGTTGCCACTGATGACCGGGATACCCAACGCCTTGCAACCGTCAGCGATACCGCGGATGGACTCGACGAAGGTCCAGAACACCTCGGGCTTCTCGGGATTACCGAAGTTGAGGCAGTCAGTGATCGCGGCAGGCTCTGCCCCGACACACGTTACGTTGCGGGCCGACTCGGCAAGTGCGATCTGCGCACCCCGATACGGATCGAGGTAGACATAGCGTCCATTACAGTCAGCCGAGACCGCGAAGGCGCGCATGCTGTCGCCCTCACCGATGCGCATCACCGCCGCGTCACTGCCCGGACCGATCAGGACCCGGTCATCGACCACGGCATCCTCTTGCTGGTATGCCCAACGACGTGAGCAGATGTTGGCACTACCCAGAAGGGTGAGCAGGGTCTGGTTGAGATCGGCAAGCGTCTTGGGATGATCGAGGCCCTCAGTGTCGAATTTTGCCGCAACATCGATATAGATGGGGCGCTTGGTCGCCGGATCGTTGGGTGGCGCGTCCTCTGCCAATGATTGCGCAGGCATCTCACCATGGATGGTGTCTCCGCCACGGACCACGAAGTTACCGGTATCGGTCACCTTGCCGACCACGGTCACCGGCAGCTCCCACTTCTCGCAGACCTCCTTGACCGCATCGAGATCCTTTTCCTCGATGACCGCCAGCATGCGCTCCTGGGTCTCGGAGACCATGATCTCATGAGGCTCCATCGCGTCTTCCTTTTGAGGCACCTTGTCCACATCGATCTCGATCCCGGTACCGGCACGTGCTGCCATCTCACTGGCTGAGCTGGTCAGACCCGCCGCGCCCAGATCTCCCAGACCGATGAGCAGACCGCGCTCGAGCAACTCGAGGCTGACCTCGCTCAGACGCCGCCCCCCATCGGGGTCACCGATGACCCCGGTCACGTCGACATCGGGGCTCTCACCGTCTTCGCTCGCGACGAACTCGGCACTTGCCAGCACGCTGGCGCCACCGATACCCTCGCGACCGGTCGGCAGACCGATCAAGATGACGGGATTGCCGACACCATGGGCTTGCGCACGGATGAGGTTCTCCTCTTTAAGCAGCCCGACCGCCATCGCGTTGATCAGACAGTTGCCTTCGTAGGCGTCCTCGAAATAGACCTCACCGGCTACCGTCGGCACATTCATTCCGACGCTGTAGGAGGCGATCCCTTTGGTCGCCTCTTCGAAGAGCCAACGCTGTCGTTTGCTGTCAAGCTTTCCGAAGCGCGTCGATCCGATAAAGGCGATAGGACGCGCGCCCATGGCGAAGATGTCGCGTGCACACCCGCCAATACCGGTACCAGCACCTTCGAAGGGATCGATCGCGCTGGGGTGGTTGTGCGACTCCATCTTGAAGGCGAGTGCCAGTCCGTCTCCGGCGCTGATGACCCCGGCATTCTCACCGGGTCCTTGCAAGACATGCTCACCTTCGGTCGGAAACGTCTTGAGATACTTGCCTGAGGTCTTGTACGAGCAGTGCTCAGACCACATCAGCGAATACATATACAGTTCGGTCTTGGTCGGGATGCGACCCAGGATCTCGGTGATCTTGACGTATTCGTCAGGCGTCAAACCTAACTCAACGGCTAGATCCGGTGCGGTCTCGGCGGTCAGTTCTGATACTGGTGTCATAAGAGTTGCTCCTCAATGATCGACTCGGCCTCGTCACTTGATTCGTGTTCTAACACGGGTACTTCTCTATCTTCGCTTGCTGGATCAGCAAGGGTATTTTCGACAAGGGTTTTTTCTTTGGGAAAGACGACACGCAGCAGATAGGCGATGATGACGAAGATGCCCACCAAAGCCCACGCGAACGACAGGATGGAGAATTGGTAGGCGAACGTCCCGCGCACGAAGGGAAGGAACCCGAAGAGCAGGTTGAGCAGATAGAGCACGACCATGATCGCACAGTATATGCGATAGGCGACCAAGGGCTCCCGATGCTTGCTGCCGAGATCCTCGATGCGGGCGAGCTGGCGACTGCGTTGTGGCTGCGACGAATCGTAGACGACCCATGCTGCTGCAACAATGATCAGAAAGTAGACGGCCATCAACGCATAGAAGAAAGGGGTCAGGGTAAACATCTACTACTCCTGTGTCTCCTCGCTCGGATCATGAGCGTCCTCATTGTCGACGTGCTTCTTCGCGGCACGCTTGGCTTGCCGCCTCTCCTGATACTCCTCATAGGTGATGCCCGCTTGATGCGCTTTCATGCGCGGGCGGATCTGGGTAAAATCAAGCCACCAAGCATAGGCGATCAGACCGGTCGCGCCCCACGTGAGTGCCGACTGTATGAAGAACGCCGTCGTTTCATCAAAGGGGATGTACTCTTTGAACTGTTCGCGCGTCAACACCAAGGACAGACACAGTGACAGGGCAGCGACCGCCAAAGCGATCGACCACTGTTTTCGTGCGCTGCGATATTCATCGGTGTCGGGAGCCAAACGTGGGCGTGTCTTCTCCGCAGTTTTGGAGCTCTGACTTGGGCGTCCGCTGGATTGTTTGCGCGCCGGTTTGGCACTTGCCGCTGATTTTTTACTCACTCCCTTGGGCGTGGTCTCTTTTTGATAGCGTTTGTTCAGCGGGCTGCGCCGACTCATGCGTAGATGCTCTCCGCTACGAAGGGCTCTCCAGTGATCTTCTCGTAGGCCTCGATGTATTTGTTGGAGGTCAGCTCGATGATCTCGTCGGGAAGCCGGGGTGGATCAGAGGTCTTGTCCCATCCACTGTTTTCGAGCCAGTTGCGCACGATCTGCTTGTCGAAGCTCGGCTGTATCTGACCTTCGACATACTCGTCGGCTGGCCAGAATCGTGACGAGTCGGGGGTCAGCACCTCATCGATCAAGATAAGGCGACCGTCGTGTTTACCGAACTCGAATTTGGTATCGGCGATATTGATACCGCGCGTTTGCGCATAGGTCCGCGCGGTCTCATACAGATCGAGGGAGGCGCGCCGCAGTGCTTCGGCATCATCGGCACCGACGAGCTCGACCATACGCTCGAAGCTGATGTTCTCGTCGTGGTCTCCCAGCTCGGCTTTGGTCGAAGGGGTGAACAGCGCCGGTTCGAGCTTGCTTGCCTCGACCAGTCCAGGCTCCAGTTCGATCCCACACACGGTACCCTCGCGCTGGTATTCCTTGATGCCTGAGCCGGTCAGGTATCCGCGCACGATGCACTCGACCGGGAAGGGCTCGGCCTTCTTGACCAGCATGAAGCGTCCCCGCAGATAGTCCTCATAGGGTTTGAACTGCTCGGGCAGATCGTCAACGTCGGTCGATATCAGGTGATTGTCGACGACATCACCCATCAGGTCGAACCAAAAAAGGCTCAGTTTCGTCAGCACTTCGCCTTTGTAGGGGATCGGGTCTTCGAGCACGAAATCGAATGCGCTCAATCGGTCGGTGGCAACTAAGAGTAACTGGTCTCCCAAATCATAAATATCACGGACTTTGCCGTGCGAGTCTGGCGCTAGCATGAAAACCCTCTCTTCAACTGTTACGTATCTATCGTAGCGGAAACGCTAGGCTAGTGGCACGAAAATTCTAAACGTTGTGCCAACGTTTTCCTGACT